>JAJYYW010000051.1 GCA_021800575.1 bacterium | reverse complement strand
ATACGCACTTCCATGGTGATCATAGGAGGTTGAACTACCTGTTTACCCGGAGCGAGTTCTTTGCCCCGGAACCCGATGCCCCCATGCTTCAGAGCAACGAGCGTTTTATCGATGCCGTGGGCATAACGGACAAGGATCTGCGCGAGCAATGGCTCCACGTTGTGAAAACGATCTACAACATCACCGAGCACCCGGTTGCAGGAACGTTCAGGGACCAAGACCCTGTCGTGGATAAATCCTTCGGCATAAAGGCTGTTGCACTGCCCGGACACACGCAGGGACACAGCGGGGTATACTTCGAAAACGCCTCCCTGACCCTGATAACGGATATCGACCTCACGGATTTCGGTCCCTGGTACGGAAACACGGTGTCCGACATCGATGACTTTCTCGCATCCATCGACAAGGTCCGCCGTCTTGATTCCCGGTATTTCGTGACCTCGCACTCCACCAGGATCTACACCCGGGACGAACTGCTGCCGCTGCTCGACAAATTCGCCGCGCATGTGCTCAGGAGAGAACGTGCACTGCAGGAGTTGCTCAGCGCAAAGGGGACGGTTTCCCTGGACGAGATTGCGACCTACGGTATCATCTATCCCCGGAACTCCCTGGCAAACAACCCTGCCTTGCTGTTTTTCGAGAAAAAAATGCTCGAAAAGCACCTCAAGCGCATGGGAATACAGACCGGGGGATGAGGCACGCACGTATCTCCCGCATCCGGAATCTTTCCTCCCGGACCTGTTCTTTTTTTCCGCTTGCCAGCGGAGGCGGACCATGATATGCGATCACAGCAAACCGCAGTACACAGTTACTGCAGCAGGGAGGGAGCAATGAAAACAGGCAAACGTATTGGTGGGGGGATACTCGTAGCACTGCTGTTTCTGGGTGCATCCGGGTGCGGTTCCAGGAAGAGCAGTGTGGCACAGGTGACCCTTGGCCAGGGATGTAATCCCGTATCAACGGACGACTGTTTCCTTCCGTATCCTTCTTTTTATTACCTGAAACAGGACCCGGCAACGGCGACCGGATGGCGTGTGAATTATCCGGGCGGCATCCTGCCGGTGAACGGAAAGGGTGTTGCCCTCAACCCGGCGCCTTTCAACACGGAAGACGGTTTCAGCCCGGCGAGCCAGATCCTCGCGTACTTTGCCCAGGGAGTCACGCCGACATCGCTGCCCTCCCAGAACGATCTTGCGGCATCCACGCTGACCACAAGCCCCATCCAGGTCATCAACTTCACGACCGGTACCCGGGTCCCGCTGTTTGCCGAGGTTGATGCGAACGCTCCGTCCGTTCAGCAGCAGGCGCTGATCATACGGCCCATGATCAGGCTCGCCACATCGACGCATTATGTCGTCGTTATTCTCAACACTGTAAAGGATATTACCGGTGCACCCCTGAAGGCACCGGCACCGTTCGTGTACCTGCGTGACCGTATCCCGACGGACAACAGCGTCGTGGAGAGCATCCGTCCGCACTACGAACAGCTCTTCTCGTTTTTGCAATCCCAGGGCATCGACCGCAAGAGCATCGTGCTGGCGTGGGACTTCACCACGGCCTCGGACCAGTTCCTGACCGCACACCTTCTGTCCATGCGGGATCAAGCCCTCGCCATGACGCCGACGGTCGGGATCGATTACACGTTTCCGACGGTCAACACCTTTACCCCTGCATCGGTCTCGGGTTCCGCAGGGTATAATCCCTTCCTCTACAAGGAGCTTATCGGTACCTTTTCTGCGCCCACGTTCCTCAATGCGGCCGGCTACCTCGTGACCAGCAATACCACCGGACTGCCGCAGTATGTTGATCAGGCACCGTACCCGATCGTCGTGCACATACCCGCCTGTATAACAGAGACCACCCTGCCGGTTCCCATCATGATATACGGTCATGGATTGTTCGGCAATGCGCAGGGTGAGATGGAGACCCACTACCAGGAGCGGCTGATAAACCAGCTCTGCATGGTCCAGATCGGGACCGATTGGATCGGCCTGAGCAGCAACGATGTTGCCAACGCAGCCATTGCGATCGGCGATTTCAACAAGCTCCCGCTGATCACGGATAAGATCCAGCAGGCGCAGATCAACGTCGTTGTCATGACACGGCTCGCACTCGGTGCACTCAGGAATGATCCGCAGCTGCAGTACAACGGTCATTCGGTCATCGGAAGCGAGATATATTATTACGGTATCTCTGATGGCGGTATCCAGGGCGCCACGTTCATGAGCATCGATCCCGACATCAAACAGGGCGTGCTCGGCGTTCCGGGGTCGACATGGAGCCTGATGATCCAGAGAAACCCCGAGTACAACATGCTGGAGCCCATCATGGCGGCGTCCTACCCGAACGCGCTGGACCGCATGAAGCTGTTGTCGCTGTCCCAGTACGACTGGGACTTCGCCGACCCGATCACCTTTGCCCCGCACACCATCATGGACCCCCTGCCCGGCACACCCAAAAAACAGATCCTCATCGAAGCGGGCATCAACGACTCCGAGGTTTCGAACCTCGCCACAAACCTGCTCGCCAGGACCATGGGGCTGACGGGACTGCAGTCCCTGCCGTCGCCGGTTTACGGCATCACCCAGACAACAGGGCCTCTGCCCTCGGCGCTCACCTACTGGACCAACCTCGTGTTCCCTGGAAATTACGGGCCAGTGCCCAACGGGATGGCATGCACGTATGTGCCGCCGGCAACGAACCAGCCGCCGTCAACGGATTCAAACCTGACGTCCTGCGTACACGAGACGGTCCGCAGGCTGCCCGAGGTGATCCAGCAGATCCAGTCGTTTTTGAAGCCCGGAGGGCTGGCTGAACAAACGTGTGTCGCGCCCGCCTGTTCGTACCAGTAGGGGTTACGGGAGGGGGGTGCCGCCGGACTGGTACGCGGCGATGGTGTCGCCGATGCTCGTGCCCCGGAACAGGGCGCCGTTCCTGACCAGCACCGCGTCGTCGCACAGGTTCCTGATCATGCTCATGCTGTGCGAAACGATGATCATGGTTTTGCCCCGTGCCTTGAAATCCATGATCTTGTCGACGCACTTTTTCTGAAACGATTCGTCACCGACCGCGAGCACCTCGTCGATCAGCAGGATGTCCGGATCAACGTTGACGGCGACGGAAAACCCCAGGCGCATGTACATGCCCGTCGAGTAGGTCCTGACCGGCGCATCGATAAACTCCTCGAGATCTGCGAAGGCGACGATCTCGTCGAACCTCCTCTTGATCTCTTTTTTCGGAAGCCCGAGGATTATGCCGTTGATGAACACGTTCTCCCTGCCCGTGAATTCCGGATGAAAGCCGGCGCCGACCTCGATCAGGGTCGAGACCCTCCCGTTCACGACCACCCTTCCCCGGTCCGGCTTGTAGATGCCCGCAATAAGCTTGAGCAGCGTACTCTTGCCCGAGCCGTTGTTCCCGATCATGCCGAACACCGTGGACTTGCTGATGGACAGGTTGATGTCGTTCAGGACCTCGAGGTGCTGTTTGTTGGGGTTCTTCTCGAACCAATTGAAGTGTGCCAGACGCTCCTTGAAACTGGAATAGTTTTTCTTCAGCACGTATTTTTTGAAATGTTTTTCCACGTGCTCGAGGATAACCGCCTCGTTCATATGAACTCCGGGAATGCTTCTTTCAGTTTTTCGAAGATATAGACACCGATCAGCAGGACGCCCAGCGACACCCCGGACATGACCAGCAGGTGCAGCCAGTCCGGCTCGGTGTTACTGTAGAATATCCACTGGTACGACCGGATGAGCACGGTCAGGGGGTTGAGGTACAGGATGAACATATACCGGTGCGGGACCTGGGAAAGCTGATAGATGATGGGTGTGACGAAAAACCCGAGCAGCAGGAAGTTGCTCACGATCTGCTGCAGATCGCGGAAGTAGACGTTGACCGAGGCTGCGATGAGGACAAACCCCTGGGTCATGATCATCTGCACGATGATCACCGGAATAATGGCGAGGACCGGGAGGCCGATCTTCATGTGGAGTATGATCATGAACAGAAACAGGAGTGGGAGGCTGAAAATATAGTTCATCATGTTCACGAGGACGGACACCGTGGGCAGGACCTGCGGCGGGAAGAGCACCTTGGTGATCAGGTTGGAACCGCTCACAATGGAGTTCACGCCGTCCGTGAGTGCGGTCGAAAACCATGTCCACGGCAGCAGCCCGGCAAACAGGAACACCGAGTAATTTTTTATACCGTTGTTCATGAGCACCTTGAAAACGAATACGTACACCAGCATCAGCAAAAACGGGTTGATGAAGGTCCAGAAAAAACCGAGGACCGAGCCGCGGTACCGGGCCTTCAGGCCACGCACCACCAGTGCATTGATCAGCGTCCGGTATCTGTACAATTCTTTAAAGTGTCCGGCTATCCTGTTCATACACGACTATATTGAAGGTATCGGCGGCAAAGTCAAGGACTCCGGCGCATGTCACGCGGAGCCCGGCAGGGGCTCTGCCCACGCTATCAGGGCCTGGACCACCGGCGATTGTGTGTCCGCATGGAGGCCCTCGATATAGTGGACACGGGGCGATGCCTGTTCCGCGGTATTCATGATCACGCGGTCTTTATACGCAGCCTCGTCCACGTAATTCACCTGTATCGTTTTTATCGCGTTCAATGCCCCCCTGAAGGGATCGAAGCAATCCATGATCCACGCAACGTACCGCGCATTGTTGACGTGCCGGTTGACGTCGAGATCGGTGCTCATGACATCCCGTGTATGGCTGATCTGCGGCTGTCCGATCGGCAGTATCTTGCCGAGGTGTTCCTCAAAGGCGCTGATCCCAGGATTTTCCGGCAGGGGAACGGGCAGGGACTGTATGCGCTGGGGCCGGTGGTTTGCCCTGCTCATCAGGATCCACAGCGATGTTACGGAAATGAGCACGCGGTTGTCCTGGTCCAACACCACGAAATCCCTCAGCGCGAACAGACGGTCTTTACCCTTGGGCCATGTCCTGACGGTGATCGTCTCCTTCCATGAGGGCATCCGTTCGATCCTGAGCTTGATCCTCGAGAGTACCCAGAACAGACCTTGCTTCTCAAGGTCGTGATATCCGGCCCCGAGGTCGTACGAATGGTTGACAGCGGCCTCCTGCATGTACCTGAACAGGGCCGGCAGCCGCAGCTTCCATTCCGGATCGACATCATACGATCGAACGACAAAATGTTCTTCCCAAACAGGCTTCATGTGGTTTCCTTCTGAAGGAGTAGGTATTGTTTAGAACAGACGATGCACAGCGTCAATGTTTTTTGCAGACAACAAGCGCCGGATCGTTTGTGTGCGGGCCGCGGCATCAGGGTCCGGGAGGCCTGCGCCGGTCAGGGTGTTGTGTGGCGGATGATGAGCTCGACGCGGTGCGGGTCGAGCTCGCGGGTTTCGCAGATATATCCTTTTTCTTCGAGCTTTGCATAGAAAAACATCGGGACGCGCTCGTGGTGTACCACGAGGGTCTTTGCGGGGTCCATCTTTGCCAGGGTGCCGAGGATCATGGCCATGGGGCCAGGCGGCTCAAGCCCCCTGACGTCGAGCTCCACGGTATCGCCCTGTTCCCGGATTCGCTCACGGCTGTCCGGATCTTGGTGACGGGTATCCGTGACCGCCGTCCGGTAAAACCATACCCTGAAATGATCATCTGCCAGGGGTTGCGCCTGGTGCTCGAATCCCTTTTTTGCCAGCACATCATACAGCGGGGCGGGCTCAAACAGGGTTTCGAGGATCAGCGCTTCTCCCGGCGGGACCTTCGCGGCGGCCTTCATGATGACCGGGAAGGGCTCGCCGCCGGTTCTCATGATGTCGCGCACATCAAGCGTCGAGGTCCGGATGCGGTGCTGTTCTATAAGGTCCCTGACGGGTACGCAGGGGGTACTCTCACCGCCGGGCGGATCCACCATGACCGTATCCGGGGCGGCCTCTCCAAGGGCGTTGTTCAGCAGTGCGATGAGCTCGCCCAGGTTGACGCCCGCGGTCTTTGCCGCGTGCCGCACCGTTGCCAGGCGTGCGAAGGTCTTCCGCATGATCGGATTTTTCAAGAGCCCGAAGCGTGTGTTGTACGACACGAGTACCTCGACGAGCTCCGGGTGCTGTACGATCAGGTCCGCAATCTTTGTCTGGGGTGTTATCTTCATCTGAACCCCATGCGCTTTTTTGTTTCCGGTGCTATCCGGTCCGGGGTCCACGGCGGGTCCCACACGACATCGACCCTTACACCGTTGACACCATCCATCCTCTTGATCACATTCTCGACACCGTTCGTCATGCTTGCGTGCAAAGGGCACCCGCGGGCGGACAGGGTCATGGTCACAAAGACCTCGTTCTGGTCATTCACCGTGACCCCGTAGATAAGCCCCAGCTCAACGATGTTGAGTCCGAGTTCCGGGTCAATCACTGCCTCCAGTGCTTTCAGCACAGCTTCCTGCGTCACCATACATCCTCCTTACTTCTGTACGACATTGCCAATATTCCATAAAAACATGAGCGCGCCCGCCAGCAGGAGGATACCGGATGTCCGGATGATGGTCGTCGATTGTTTCAGAATACCCGCCACCATGAGCAGGATCGTTCCATTGAAGACAAACAATTGTATCCAGGTGAGCCGCTCGCTGATCATGTCTTTGGTCATGGGCACCTTTTCGAGCCCTATCTTCGAGCTGTACTTGTTGTACCACTGCAGAAACGGCACGATTTTGTGCATCATGCCGATGATGTACATACCCGCAAATCCGAGCAGACCGAAGACGACGTACACGACCTCCACGCGGAATGAATGCCGGAACGCCAGCATCCACACGCCGGTTAACCCCGCCAGGAGCAGGTACCCGGTCGCACAGAGGGCGAACCAGATCGCAGGCTCGATCTGCCGGCGCGCTCTTTGCGAGAAGATCACCCGCATCTGCACCAGATAGCTGATGATACCGGCAAGTATGACACCGCCGCCCGCGAGCCCGAGCCAGTAGATACCGCTGATCCCCGGGATAACCAGGCGGAGCACAAAGTTCAGCATCAGCATGAGCAATCCCGCTGTGAGCAGCACCAGGGACGTCCAGCCGTACGACTCGTCGTACCCGTGGGACAGGATGAACATGGGAATAAGCCGGAAGGAAAACCCGATAATGATAAAGCAGACCCATCCGATGCCCGCGCCGGCGATGTGCAGGTACAGCAGGGCCAGGGGGTTGTCCACGACAATACGGTGCAGCCCGGCTGCAGCGAGCGAACCGGTCATGAGGGTCACGAACAGGAAAGCCATGGCTGCAACAACGTACCAGACCGCGAGGTCCGGCTTCTTCATACCACGCATGGTCAGCGCACTATCGGCGAGAAACAGCAGGACAGCACTGCTCACCAGGCCGGCTCCGGGCCCGGGAGGCGCATTGATCGCGAACGCAGAGACGAGCCAGACGACCCCGGCGAGGTAAACATAAAAGATGAACCGTGCCATTCTCTCGCTGAACAGTGACTGCTCTGTTATGACCGGCACGAGCTGGAACATTGCACCCATGATGGTCATGGTGATCCACCCGAGGGTGACGAGGTGGGTCAGGGTCAGGAGCACCGGGGACCCGAAGTACGGCAGCGCCAGCGCGCGGGCTTCAATGATACTGCCCGCGGCCGCAAGGATGAGCATGCCGATCCCGGTGAACAGGTACCTGAAGGGCACCGTCAGTTTTGGAGATTTGTCCGTCGCCAGCTGCATAGAGACTATAGTATGCATGCCCCGCACAACTGTGTATGAGGAAGATCATATGCCGTTAGCCCGGCACACCAGCGTG
>JAJYYW010000050.1 GCA_021800575.1 bacterium | reverse complement strand
GCCCCCTCCGTGATCAGGATGCCGGAGCCGGGAAGTGCCGTGGGGTGTCTGCATATGAATTCACATTCTGTCCAAGCAGGACAATTTCCCGGACCCCGGATGCAACCAGGACGTATACCTCGTCCATGATATGCCGGGCACTGCGGCTCACCTCCCTGCCGCGCAGGAACGGGACCGTGCAGTAGGAGCAAAAATTATTGCATCCTTCCATGATCGTAACATACGCCTTGATCCCGTGAACATCCGTCACCGGGTTCCTGAATCGGTCCTGTGCGGTTTCCGGTGCTACGGCAACAACGGATTCTTCCGTCCGGGCCCTGACGATAAGTTCGTCAATCCGGTGAACCTGTGACGGTCCAACCACCACGTTCAATCCCTGAAACCTTTTCAGCAGACGTGCTCCTTCCTGCTGGGCAACGCAGCCGCTGAACACCACAAGCCTGTCCTGCCACGCTTCCGGATTTTTTTTCTTCAGTCCCGTATACCTGCCGATGCTCGAGTATGCCTTTTGCTCGGCCTTTGAGCGCACACTGCAGGTATTTACAATAACGACATCGGCTTCCCTGGGCTGCCGGGTGGCCGTATAGCCCTTTTCTGAAAGGATGGAGAGCATCCTGTCAGAATCGTGCTCATTCATCTGACACCCGTATGTTTCGATGTACACCTTTTTCATATCCTGAAAATTGTAGTAGTGATACACAATATTGTCAAATGGAAATGCGTTGGTGCATCCGGCAAAATGCCGTGCTTTTCAGCACCCGCAACTGTGTACAATCACCCAACCGGATGGGTAAAAACACCCAGCCGGACTCAGCAGAGGGACACAACACTCACCATCTGACGATACCATCCAAGCCTTGTCCACAACAACAAGCCTTGATAATCGCTGAGAAACGCCCGTGCGGTAACCGCGGTCACGCACGCTTCTATTTTATCAATTGTGTAATTACTTCTGCGTTGACGGTTCTGGTATGAAATTTGCTTTTTTTCTGCTATTCTTTAAAAATTAAACCTTATACATAGATAAGAGGAAAGAATCATGGAAGAAGAAAACAAAAAAAACGATGCACGAGAAGAAAAGAAACAAAAAGGTGTGATACAGTTTATGAAGTCCCACAAGATCGTTACCGCGATCGCGGGACTTCTATTCGTATTCCTCCTGGTGTTTGTCAGTTTCGTCGAATACAGTGAAAGTCCGACCTTCTGTAAAAGTTGTCACATCATGGTGCCGTACTATAATGCATGGCACAAATCGGCTCACAATTTCGTCCCCTGCGTGAAATGCCATTACCCGCCGACCAACAGTCTTGAAACCACTGCCTGGCACAAGATCCAGAATTTTTCCATGGTGGTGCGGTATTTTACAAAAACGTATGACCCGAGGCCGTTTGCCGATATACCGGATGCGAGCTGTATGAGGATAGGGTGTCATTCCACGCGGCTGCTGGTGGGCAATGTGGTTACACCGAAGGGCGTGAATTTCAACCATATCCCGCATATGGAACACCTCAAGGACATTAAACTCAGGTGCACGAGCTGTCATTCCCAGATCGTTGTCGGAAGGCACATCGAGGTTACGTATGAGACCTGTTTTCTCTGCCATTTCTCAAAGCTCACCAATGCACCCAACACGAAAGACGTCAACAACTGCCTCCAGTGTCATCAGATACCACGGAAAACATTTATGGTGAACGGTATGTCCTTCAATCACCTGGACTTTTTTGAGCACAATCCGAATATCAAATGCGTAGACTGCCACCTCGATGTCGTGCAGGGCACCGGCAAAGTACCGAAAGAGCGGTGCTATGCATGCCACAACATCCCTTCAAGGATCACGTACTACACGGATACAACGTTTATCCATGAGTGGCATGTGACCAAGCACAAGATCACGTGCACTCTGTGCCATCTTGAAATACGGCATGGTCTTGAAACGTCCATCAAGCCCCTCGAGTATGCCAGCAATTGCACGCTCTGTCATAGCAAGAACATGCATACCGCCCAGGAAGACATGTACATGGGCATCGGAGGCATCGGGGTCAAGGGGTCGGCAAGCCCCATGTTCAAAGCCAATGTGAAATGCATAGGCTGTCACAAGGTTCCAACGCAGCACGGTGTCAATGCAAAGCTGTACGGACAATCCTACATCGGCGGCGTTGTCGGATGCACGACCTGTCACGGAAAAGAATATAAAGACGTCTACACCATGTGGAAGTCGAACCTTAAATCCATGATGGCTGATACTCACGCACAACATCTGGAGGCAAAGCGGATAATCAACGAGGCTTCATCAAAATCCAATCCCGCCTACAAGCAGGCGTTGAAACTGTACCAGGACGCGTCGTACAATGTTCTGTTCGTCAAGGCCGCAAAGGGCATTCACAATGTCGATTATGCCACAAGCCTTCTCGATAAGGCGTCGAAGAATTTTAAGAAGGTTGTGCACCTGCTCACGCAGGCGTCACCGGCTCAGACGAAATCCGGTGAACCTGCACCAAAGCCTGCAGCACAATAGAGCGTTCAGACAGGGTGTTCCGGGGTTTTCCCGGAACACCCTTTTTTTGCCCTGAATCGGGAAGGCAGATCCTGCGCAGAATGTCAGCGCAGTCAACGTCCTGTGTACCACCCGGCCACACGGGCGCCTGTCCACGAAAGGGGCAGTTCAGCCCGTTAAATCACGAGCAGGTGCCCGTTGTCTCTGAGCCAGTGCATGCCCTGTCCATAATCAGGCAACATACGTTCGACAATGGTCCAGAACCTTCTTGAATGGTTTTTCTCTGTGATATGCGCCAGTTCGTGAATCACGACATAGTCGATAGCCGGTACAGGAGCCATGATGAGACGCCAGGCAAAATGCAGGTTATTCCGCGCACTGCAGGACCCAAACAGCCGTTGCGCCCGGGTAACACTGAATGTGTTGTACTTCAATCCAAACAGCGGGGCATACCAGTCTACCCGCTTCCTGATCGTCACGGAAGCTTGCTCTTCGTACCATGCGACAAAGAGCTCCCGTGCACGGGAAATGGAATCCTTTGAAAGGAAGAATGCATGATTAAAATGCAAGGGCAATTCACTATCATGAACGATATAAAGACGATAGGTGTTTCCCAGATAGAGAAACTGTTCGCCATCAGCGAACACCTTTGGCCGGACACCTGCGTATCGTTCCCGTACGAATCTCTGTTTATCCGCTATCCACGACTGCTTCCTGACAATAAACTGCTCAATAGCGCGAAGGGGCATTCTCTGCGGCGCCCGTACAACGAGTTTTGCGTTCTGCGTAATTTCAAGCGATAACGTCCTTCTCGATGACCGGATTATGACATCTATTTTTACCGGGAGCATAGTATCGCGGTAACCTCCCTCCTCTGTGCACAAGCATCGTTGAAGAACCGGAAAAATGCAACAAGAACAACCTATGTGCTGTTGTTGCTTGACAATACTATTTCTCTGTGGTTACCAGATAGACATCGCTATTGATCACGACGGGAGAGAAATATGAAAAGGACATACCAGCCACATAATTCAAAGAGGTCACGGACCCACGGGTTTTTATCAAGAATGGAAACCAGGTCCGGCAGAGCCGTTCTCAGCAGGAGGAGAGCCAAGGGACGACGGCGCCTGACCGTGGATATCGGCGGAAAACCATTTTAAAAACGCAGGGACTGAACAGCGCCGAAAAGATTGTATCGACCGCTGATTTCGAATCAATCAAGAAAAAAAACTATAAGTCCGAGACAGCGCATTTTTTCGTGCTGATCCGGCGTGAACAATCGCCGTTCCCAAGAATAGGGATAATCGTGAGCAAGAAAGCGGGTAATGCCGTACGGCGGAACAGGATAAAAAGGCTGATAAGAACTTTTTTTAGATTAAACAAGGGCCGTTTCCAAGCGGTCGACCACGTTTTTATAGCCAAAAGGAATATAGATAATCTGACGTACCAGCAGGTAGAGAAAGAGTTGGAAAAGATACTATGCACAAAATAAGAGTCATATTTGATCGGATAACGATATTCCTGATAAAGGGCTACCGTTATCTCATATCACCGATGTTTGGGGCATCCTGCAGATTCACGCCGACCTGTTCTGAGTATTCTATCACTGCCATCGACAGGTATGGTATTTTTAAAGGCGGTCTCTTGTCGGCAAAGCGGATACTCAAGTGTCATCCATTCCATGCCGGCGGACATGATCCTGTACCCTGATTATGGAAAAGCGAACTCTTGTAGCAATCGTACTGTCATTTCTTGTGCTGGTGGGTTACCAGTATTTCTTCGCACCCAAGCAGCAAAAAGCCACATCTGCACCGCAGCAGCCTGCCGTGCAACAGAAGCAGCAGACCGGCCAGGGCATTGAGCAGAACGTCCAGTCGTTTTACACCACGCACCAGCACACCCTTCCAGAAGCGGTGATTCATGTACAAGCCCCGTTTTATGCTGCTGTGCTGACACCGGGCAACGTTGCGATCAAGCATTGGGATCTGAAGGACTACAAAACAGCGCTTGCCCCGGGCAGTCCGTCCGTTGACTTGATTGGCGACATCAAGGGGGTTGTCTACCCCATGTGGGAAAGCTTTGACGGATCGAGCTTTACCATGCCCTCGACCATACCGTATACGTGCAGCGCGCTCGCCGTGACAGTTCCCTCTGCCCGTGCAACAAAAACCATCGTCTGTTCTTACACGACACATTCCCTTGTTTTAAAAAAGATCCTCACGTTCTACGGCAATTCCTACACGGCGACCGTCAGCATCGAACTTACCAACGTATCCGGTACACCGCTCACGGAACGGCTGGGAATAAATTGGAGCGGCTTATCCGGAGAGCTTGGATCGCGGTATGATATTGCTGACGGCATCATGCTCATCAACAACAGCAGGGACACGATCGATGCAAAATCCCTTAACCTTTCAAAATCATACGATGGGTTGATCCAGTGGTTTGGGACCGAAAGCAGGTATTTCATACAGACCGTCATCCCTGGAGAAGCAGAACCAGCACACCTCCATGCAACAAGGACTGAATCAACACAGCACGGATTAATACCGCTCCTGCTCACCTATATCTACAACCCGAAGACCGTTAAGCCCGGGGACACATCTGCAACAACGTACACTGTCTTTCTGGGTCCCAAGGACATGAACGTACTGAATGCTGCCGGACACAATCTCAACCGGGCGATATATTTCGGTTGGTCGGACATCATAGCCAAGCCAATCTTCTATGTCCTGCGGTTCATTGACCAGTTCGTCCATAATTACGGATGGTCGATCGTACTCCTGACCATCCTGATACGTATCATCCTGTTTCCGCTGGGCCAGATCGGATTCAAATCGATGCGTCAGATGCAGAAGCTTGCTCCCAAGATCAACGAGCTCAAGGAGAAGTACAAGGACGATAAGGAGCGGCAATACCGGGAAATGACAAACCTGTACAGAACGTACAAGATTAATCCCCTGGGCGGATGCCTGCCAATCCTGCTCCAGATCCCGATATTCATAGCACTGTACGAGGTACTGCTGTCGGCCATAGAACTCAGGCAGTCGCCGTTTATCTGGTGGATCAAGGATCTCGCCGTACCGGACAGTATCGGTACGCTCCATCTGATGGGGTTCCAGATTGGCCTCCATGTACTCCCCCTCGTTATGGGTGTCACGATGTTTTTCCAGCAGATGTTAATGCCCACCACCGGGGATCAGACCCAGGCAAAAATTCTCCTGTGGGTTATGCCCATCATGCTGACGGTACTTTTCTGGGGCTTCCCTGCAGGGCTTGTCCTGTACTGGACAGTGAATAATGTCTTCAGCATAGGACAGCAGTACTACATCCTCAAGAAGTATTGATGAAACGGGTACTCCTCTCAATTGCGTTTGCATTGATCGCGGGGGGCTGCGTCTACACACCAAAATGTACGCCGCCGCCTGCGAATGCATTAGACGGCCCGGTTGCGCTCAACCTGATGCCGAACAATATGCTGTACATTATCAACAGCAATATTGACTCACGGTATTGTTCCAGCTATATCTCGAAAATCTCCTTATCATCGCCCGGCCAGCCGTCCTACAGCGGTGTTATTCCTCTCCGGTACAAAGGCTCGGACCTGTCGCTGGTGGCGGGTGATTATTTTTCTCCGGCAACCGGACTCCTGTGGATCACGGACCGGCAGAACAACAGTGTGCTGATCTTCGATACGGCCGCAGATACCGTTACGGCAACAATTCCGGTCGACCAGAGTCCTGTTTCCATTGCACCAGCAGGCACCGTCAACGGGGATCAATGGATGCTCGCCTGCGATATCGTTTCGGACGACGTGTCCATCATCTCATCGGATCTGCACAAGGAATTATACCGGATACCGCTCACCAACAACGGCAGCGGGGTTTCTCCGTTGAACGCTGTGGTGACACCGTTCCCGATCGTTATCAACAATCAACCTCCGGACCGGTACGCTTATGTAACGCGGGGTGTTGACAACAACATATCGGTGGTCTCGATAAACAATCATTGTGAATTCAATCCTATGTTCCCGAGTTCCGCATCTGTCCCGGTATTCAACACCGTCATTCCGGGCAACACTGCTACGATGTCATCGGTGCAGACGCACAACTGCCTGACCCAACCGGAACTCTGGACTGTAAGCTTTACGCCGTCGACCGATAATTTTATTGTAACGGGATCTGCATCGGGCGAGATGCGAACGCGCGCACGCACCGGCATACCCTATACATCAGACAACGGGTATATAGGTTTTACCATCTACCCGCCTCTTTCGCCGTATGTCGCGGGTGATAATTTTACGTTCTATACAAGTGCATCAACCGGTCTCATCAACATTCCAAACTATCCCGGCTCAGGCATCGGCACTGCAACCCCGGTCACGAGAGGTATCGTGATGACACCGGATATGCAGAGAATCTTTGTCAGTTATGTGGGACTCGACAGCGTTATCGTTATCGACACCGCTGACAATGCAGTCGAAAACTACATCAAGGTAGGGAAATTACCGGAGGCAATGCTGCTGAGCCCCGATGGCGCCACCCTGTATGTAGCATGTTATGGCTCGCAAAAAATTTACGTGATTGACACGAATTCAGAAACCGTCACCGGTATTATCGGTGTCGGAAACGGTCCTTTTGCAATGGCATTGTCGCAGGACCAGCGCTATCTCTATGTCTTAAACTACAATGATAACACCCTCGACACCATCGATGTAAATAACCTGTCACTCATCGGCACACTCAGATGAAACGGCTAACACACACAACGATCTTTTTGCTCCTGCTGGTGGCAGCGGCGTCGTGCGGCTCGAGTTCATCGACCCCGGGGAACTTTGCCTACCCGGACGCCATGACGCTCGGTTACCTGCCGCCCTTACAGACAAGAACGCTGTTTGTAGCCAATATGTTTACCGGTACCGTGTCCGAGATAAGCACAACTACGAACAGCATCCTGCCGGTTACCGGAACGGCCGGTACAGCGAACGCCCTGAAATTAGACCTGTACCCCCGCGCACTGGAGTATAACAATGGCTATCTCTATGTTGCCGGATTCACCCAATCAACCGGCTTGCTCGAATCGATCGACCTCCTCACGAACCAGACCACGTGTACCGTCGCCCTGAGAGGCTATCCGCTCGAGACACGGCTGATCACCCAGACTTCGATGCTGTACGTGCTGGGTATATCCGGGACAACAACTTCCCTGGAGTCATTCACCGTGGGCGGCGTCATAACACCGTCCGCGTTTACCACACTGACATTCACGCCCTCTGCCATCGCAGTCTCGCCCG
>JAJYYW010000049.1 GCA_021800575.1 bacterium | reverse complement strand
CGGGCATGCGCGGGCCGAGGACGTCCTGACGCTTATCGATGCAGGCATCGAGAAGGTGAAGGAAAAAACAAAGATAAAGCTGGAGCTCGAAGTCGTTATTATAGGTGAACCATGAAAGAAAATGTTCCAAAAACCATGAAGGTCGGGGTCCTCTACGGTGGACTGTCTGCAGAGAAGAGCATCTCGCAGATGAGCGGTGAAGCGGTGCTCAAGTCCCTGCTCAGGCTCGGGTACAGGGCGGTCGGGATCAACGTGGACAGGACGCTCCCCTCCCGGCTGAAGGATGAGGGCATCGGTGCAGCCTTCAACGCGCTCCACGGACGGTTCGGTGAAGACGGAGTCGTCCAGGGTATCCTCGAGCTCATGGGCATCCCGTACACGGGATCCGGTGTTGCGGCGAGCGCGCTCGCGATGGACAAGATACTGACGAAGTACCTCCTCACCGGTGCCGGGGTCCTGACACCCCCGTATCTCGCGGTGAACAGGCCCATCGAGTATGCAGATCTGCTCCGGCTCAGCGGCATGAACCTGCCCTACATGGTCAAGCCCGCGTGCGAGGGGTCGAGCATCGGTATCAGCAAGGTTTCGGTCCCCGAAGAGCTGCCGGGTGCGCTGGCAGAGGCGTTCCGGCATGACCGCCGGGTGTTGATAGAAAAGTTCATCGAGGGCCAGGATGTGACCGTGGCAATCTATGACGATGCAGTGCTCGGGTCCATGGAGATCCGGGTCAAAGACGGTTCGGACAGGAAGTTTCTCGATTACGAGGTCAAGTACACCGAGGGTATGGAGGTGTTCAATATTCCGCCGTCCCTGCCGGGCACTGTTCTGAAATCGGTGGAGGAGGCAGCGTTGAACGCCCATGCCCTGCTGGGGTGCAGTTTCTATTCGCGAATCGATTTCAAGGTTGCATCGGCGGGCAGGCCGTACCTGCTCGAGGTCAATACGCTCCCGGGTCTGACCGCGTTGAGCTACGTTCCGAAGATAGCGGAGAGCAAAGGGATGAACTACGAAGACCTGATCAACGGGATACTGCAGTCGGCAAGCCTGAAGGGAAAGGTTTGAGGCGTGAGGGTATGATTTCGGACTTCAAAACACGGCAGAAAAATGTACCCGAGAGGCGGTTCAAGCGTGGCCCCGGGATACGCCCGTATGCCCGGTTTGCCGGGTACGTCCTGGTCGCCGCCGGTCTTGCCGCCGGAGGCTTCGCGGGGTACCGAAAGGCCGCCGGCTTCATCGGTACCTCGAGGATCTTTGCCCTCAGGCAGGTCGGTATCAAAGGGTACGAGCACGTTTTACCCACCGAGATCATACGCGCCTCGGGCCTGCGTATGGGAGAAAACATCTTCGCCGTGCCGTTGAGGTCTGTGCGTGCGAACATCCTGTCCATTCCCTGGATCGACAGCGTATCCATCAGGAAATCACCGCCGCACAGTATCGATATCACGGTGGGCGAGCGGAAGGTCTACTGCATGATCCTGCTCGGCCGGCTTTACTATGTCGACGGCCAGGGGATCATCTTCAAGCAGGTGGACAGCAATGATTCGACGAATTATCCCGTGATAACGGGCTTCGCATTCAGACATGAAAATTTTATAGATACACCGCTGCAGCCCGTGATCGATGCCACGGCTTTTATCCGGGCGCTCGATCACGATTCAATGATTGTCGGGAAGGACATTTCGGAACTCCATGTCGACGGCACCGGATACACGCTGATCACGACCGACGGACTGATGATCAGGTTCGGCAGGAGCGACCTCGACGCGCGGATCGACAAACTGAACGGACTCATGCGGTATTTCGGAGAACGGATGCAGATGGTGTCCCTCGTCGACCTGCGCTTTGCGGGCATGGGAGTCCTCCGCGCAAGGACGGGTGTCCTACCCGAGGACGGCGTGCAGGGACCGGACAGCACACCGTTGACGGGCGGTGCGGACGGTGTGAATCCATTAAAGGAGGTGAACAGCAGTGCCAAAAAAGGATAACATGATTGTTGGCCTTGATATAGGTACAACAAAAATATGCGCGATTGTGGGAGAGCTCAAGGAGGGGACCATCGATATTGTCGGCATCGGCAAGGTGTCCCCGTCGCACGGACTGAGCAAGGGGAACATCATCAATATTGAAGCGACGGTCAAGGCGATACGGCAGGCAATCGAAGAGGCGGAGCTGATGTCCGATTACGAGATAACGAGTATCTACACCGGTATAGCGGGGGATCACATCAAGAGCTTCAACAGCAACGGTGTGATCGCCATCAAGGACAGGGAAGTGAAGGCGAGCGACATCAAGCGGGTCGTGGACGCTGCCAAGGCAATGCCGATTCCCCAGGACAGGGAGGTCATCCATGTCATACCGTACGAGTTCATCATCGACGATCAGGGCGGCATCAAGGACCCGACCGGCATGTCTGGTGTGCGGCTCGAGGCGAAGGTACACATCGTGACCGCAAACATGTCGTCGTCCATGAACATCATCAAGGCATGCAACAGGTCGGGCCTGATGGTTTCGGATATCGCCCTGCAGTCCATCGCCTCCAGCGAGGCGGTGCTGAATCCCGAGGAGAAAGACCTCGGGGTCGTGATCGTCGATATCGGCGGCGGTACGACGGACATAGCGATTTTCTACGACGGCAGTATCAAGTACACGAGCGTCATTGGCCTCGGGGGAGAGCACGTTACCAAGGACGTGTCCGTGGGCCTGCGGACCCCCATCCACGAGGCGGAGAAGCTCAAGATAAAGTACGGGACAGCCCTGCGTGCGAACGTTGACAAGGCGGAGATGGTCGAGGTGCCGGGCATCGGGAGCAGGAAACCACGGACCATTTCCCGTTCGACGCTCGCGGAGATCATCGAACTGCGGGTTGAGGAGATCCTGTCGCTGGTGGACAAGGAGCTGGTCAAGTCCGGGTTTAAGGAGTTCATTTCTGCGGGTGTCGTCCTGACCGGCGGCAGCTCCATGCTCGAAGGCATCGTGGACCTCGGGGAGCAGATTTTCAACCTGCCGGTGCGGATCGGGTTTCCCCTCGGCGTCGGAGGACTGACGGACGTGGTGAAAGACCCGTCGTATGCAACGGCGGTCGGCCTGGTCATCTACGGGAGCAAGCACATGCACGTCCGGGCGTACAGCGGAAGGGACACGGACCTGCTTCGGAGCATCAGGGAGTTTTTTTCGAATATAGCGTCAAAATTATTTGTTAAAAAAGGAGGATAACATGTTTGAGTTGAGTAACGAGTATCATCATTCAGCGAAGATCAAGGTTATCGGTGTGGGCGGCGGTGGCGGTAATGCGGTCAACACGATGATCAAGCAGGGTATGAAGGGTGTTGACTTCATTGCGGCGAACACGGATATGCAGGTGCTGACCAAGAACAAGGCGGCGTACAAGATACAGCTTGGCGCCAAGCTCACCAAGGGGCTCGGCGCCGGTGCAAACCCGGATATCGGCAAGGAGGCGGCGCTCGAGGACGAGGCGAAGCTCAAGGACGCGCTGACCGGTTCGGACATGATCTTCCTGACCGCCGGCATGGGCGGCGGAACCGGAACGGGTGCGAGCCCGGTAATCGCCGAGCTGGCGAAGTCCCTGGGTGCACTCGTCGTTGCGGTGGTAACCAAGCCGTTCGAGTTCGAGGGCAAGCGGCGCACATCGAAGGCGGAAAAGGGTATCGAAGAACTCGCCCAGTACGTGGATACCTTGATCGTCATCCCGAACGACCGGCTGTTCAACATATCGGACAACAAGACCACGGTACTTGATGCCTACGTCAAGGTCGATGAGGTGCTCGTGCACGCGGTCCGCGGCATATCGGACATCATCACGATCCCCGGTCTGGTCAACGTGGATTTCGCGGATGTGAAGACCGTCATGAGCGAGATGGGCATGGCCATGATGGGAACCGGAAAGAGCGGCGGAGAGAAGCGGGCGAAGGATGCGGCACAGGAGGCCATTTCCAACCCCCTTCTCGAAGACATATCCATCAGCGGCGCGCGGGGCGTGCTGATCAACATAACCGGCGACGCGTCCCTGACGCTCAACGAGGTTAAAGAGGCGTGCGAACTCGTGAAGGAGCAGGTGGATGAGGACGCCAATGTCATCTACGGTACGGTCATCGACGAAGCCATGGGAGAGAGCCTCAACGTCACGGTGATCGCGACGGGGTTCGGCGAGCGCAGTACGAAGGACAAATACCCGGGCAAGCTTTCCGTGATCCACAACGACGGAAACCGGGAGATCCCGGCGTTCAAGCGCTCGGATAAGAAGATCGATGAGATCGATTCCGTGAAGTCCGTCAAGAGAGTCATGCTGACCGGGTACGACGAGGACGAACTCGACATCCCGACGTTCCTTCGAAAGAAAGCGGATTGACATGAAGTACAGCGATGCCGGTGTGAGTATCGACAAGGGCAACGCCTTTGTCGAACGCATAAAGCCCCTGGCGCGGGGTACCTTTCAAAAAGGCGTCCTGTCGGGCATTGGCGGGTTTGCCGGCCTGTTCGAGATTGACATAAAAAAGTATAGGCACCCGGTCATGGTCACCTCCACGGACGGCGTGGGGACCAAGCTCAAGATAGCCTTCGAAACGGGTATTCACACGACGGTCGGCATCGATCTCGTTGCCATGAATGTCAATGATATCGTGGTGAACGGGGCACAGCCAGCGGTGTTTCTCGATTACATCGCAACATCGAAGATCCAGCTCGATGTCGTTACGGATATCGTGAAGGGCATCGTCAACGGATGCAGTCAGGCACAGTGCGTGCTGATCGGTGGCGAGACCGCGGAGCTTCCGGGGTTTTACGCCGACGGCGAGTATGATCTTGCGGGGTTCGTGACCGGCGTGGTGGAAAAAGGCCGGCTCATCGACGGTTCGGACATCCGGCAGGGCGACGTGCTGATCGGTGTGGCGTCCAGCGGCCTCCACAGTAACGGCTATTCCCTGGCGCGGTACGTGCTCCTCGAAAAGAAAAAGATGAAGCTTGGCGCCTACAGCGACGAGCTCGGGTGTACCCTGGGCGAGGAGCTGCTCAGACCCACGATCATCTATGTGCGGCTCATAAAAAGACTGACCGATCGCGGCCTCATCAAGGCAGCGGCACACATCACCGGGGGCGGAATCGTCGAAAACCTTCCCCGCGTTTTCCCGAAGCGGTTCGGTGCCGTTATCAACACCGGGTCATGGGAAACGCCGCGGATCTTCGAGCTGATCCGAAGGCTCGGCGCAGTGGGCCCCACGGAAATGCTCAGGACGTTCAACAACGGTCTGGGCATGATACTTGTCGTCGACAGGAATAAGACGGACAAGGTCCTGGAGACGGTACGGTCACTCAAACAGAAGGCCGCTGTTATCGGAGAGATACGCCGTTTACGGACGGGCGGGCAGAGGGTGGAGTTCGTGTAGGACGAAAGGGCCGGGGATCACAATTCGTCAAGCTCCTCAGTCGAAGGCGCCTGTGGTACGGGCCTGTGGCTGAGACGCAGGTTATTTCTCAAACGTCCCTCTTTTACGGGACACTCTTTTGGCGCTGCCGGACACATCTGTGAGCGATCCGTATCCCTGCTTTTCAAACCCGCATTTGTGGATTATCTTTATATGATGCAAGTACTGTGAAAGGGAGAGCTATGGAATCGAAAAGGATCAAGGAATCGGAAATCGTACTCAGCCAGCTCATGCAGCCTGAGCATGCGAACAATCTCGGCAATATTCACGGAGGCGTGCTCATGAAGCTCATGGACGAGGCGGGCGGGATGTGTGCCACCCGGCATGCCCGCGCACCGGCAGTGACGGTCGCGGTGGACTCGCTCACCTTCCTCGAGCCCGTGCACATCGGGGACCTGGTGACGTTCGCGGCCAGGCTCACCTACGTGGGACGGACGTCCATGGAGACGGAGGTTATCGTCGAGGCCGAAGAGATCTTTACCGGCAAGCGCAGGATCACCAACCGTGCGTATATCGTGTACGTTGCCCTGAGCGGGGAAGGCCACCCGGTGGAAGTCCCCCGGCTAACCCTGGAAACGGACGAGGAGCGCGAGCGGTGGAACCAGGCAGAACGCCGGCAGAAAGACCGGCTCGATCACAGGATATAACGAGGCTGCCTGAGCTTTCTCTTTTAGTCCTTGAACTTGACTACTTTAGGAGCAGAATGGACTTTTAGAGCAAAGCCGGCCGCCTGGAGTGGGAACTTGATTGATGCGGCACTTGTTCTGGGTTGCCGAAAGTGCGGCAGAACCACGAAACGCTATATATAAATATCTAATTGTGTACACATATTACGGTCTGAGGGCTGATATGGGAGGTGGCATCCGCACTGGCAAAGGCGACAAGCCGTCTGGGGCAAGGCGCGGGAGTGGAAAGGGGCAGTCTGCCATAGAGTACCTGACGACGTACGGGTGGATGATCCTCATTGTGGCGGTCGTGCTCGTAATGCTGTACGTCTTTGTGGTCTCGCCGTCGACGGCAGTACCGCAGAGCTGCACGTTCAACTCAGGCGTGGGCTGTTCCGATTTTGTCTTTGCGAGCAATACAGTCTCGTCAAAGATGGTAATGCTGCTATCCAATGCTGAGCCGTATCCACTGCAGAATCCCAGCATAATGGTCAATGTGCAGAATGGCGGCAACGCCACGGGCACATGCTCGCCCAGCTACGTGCTTCCAGGGGGCGCGATCATATGCACAGTGCCGATAAGCCAGTCGTACAGCCAGGGCCAGCTCGTTTCGGGTTCGGTATACCTGAGCGGCACCACGTGCTCGGCTCCAGCCGGATGCACAGGCGCGCCTGCACAGGTCTACAGCGGGAAGATAACAACGCACGTGCAGGCGGCTACGCCCAATGCAAACACGATAACGATAACGCTCAACGCGCAGTCTCCGTCAGAGCCGGCTACAGGCGTAGGAGACCCGCTCACTGCCCAGGTCAGCCTGCTCGGCTCGCCGCTGCAGGGGGCGAGCGTACTCTTCACCGTCTCGCCAACCTTTCCGGTATTGAGCCCCGCATCAGGGACCACGGACAGCAATGGCAAGGCAATAAGCCTCATCTCAAGCACCACGCCAGGAGATGTGGTTGCCACGGCAACCTTTGCAGGATACTCCAATACCGTCAGCGTTAACTTTACCCCTCCGACGTACGTCATTTACGCCGCGGTCAATGCGCCGCTGTTAAGCGGCGTAACAGTGGCCGATGGGGTAACATATGCAGGCTGGCAGCTCCCTGTCATGCTGCCGACTACACCAGGCTCAAGGCAGTCCTATTCATATATCAACGGCGCGCTGTCCGCCAACGGCTGTGGCACGTCCGGAACGTCATCGGCCTTTATATCAACGTACAACTGCACAGTGACAGGGTATTATCAGCCGCCGTCGGTACTGCCGTCGCTGGTATACGTCACTTACGCCGTGGTCGGTGCACCGCTGTCAGGCAACATACTCACTGTCGACAACAACGGGATAACAACGACCTATACAGGCTCGCAGTTAAGCTCGCAGACCCCTGTCACAATGCCGGTTGTAGTCGGCTCAAGTCAGTTCTACTCGTATAACGGCGCGGTGTACGTCAACGGCAATTGTGACCCGTCAACCAATACACTATCATCCTTTACAGCAACGTACAACTGCACAGAGACAGGGTACTACAAGCCGCCGGTTAACATCATTTACTCTGCGGTCAATCCGCCGCCAAACGGCATCGTACTCACTGTCACCAACAACGGGATAACAACGAGTTATACAGCCAATCAGCTCAAGACCCATGGCAACCTAAGTGTTGCCTTCAACTCAATACAGTCCTACTCGTATCTCAACAACGCGCTGTACGTCAACGGCACTTGTGACTCGTCAAACCATACACACTCAAACTTTACAGCA
>JAJYYW010000048.1 GCA_021800575.1 bacterium | reverse complement strand
TCAAGTATACAATCGACGGCGACATGTACGAGGATACCAGGATCCTCGTCACCCCCGGGCCTTTGCTGAGCTACATTCAGGGCTAATCCGGATCTCTCCCGGCAGACGCCTGGTCCGAATCAATGCCCCTGCGGGAACGAAGCGATGAATTTCTCGAATTCCCGGGCAGGCATCGGCATGCTGAAATAATATCCCTGTGCTTCATCGCAGCCGAGCTTTTTCAGGAAGGCGATCTGCTCGTTCCGGTCTACCCCTTCTGCGATGGTCTTCAGGTTCAGTGCCTTTGCCAGTGATATGATCGTTTCCGTTATCTTCGTGTTGTCCTTGTCCTCGGGCAGGCTCTTGATGAATGAGATATCTATCTTGAGCGAGTTCACCGGCAGTCTCCTCAGGTACGCGAGGGACGAGTATCCCGTTCCGAAGTCATCTACAGCGACCTGGATCCCGTAATCCCTGAGCTGGAGCAGCTTCTCGATCTTGTCCTCGACGTTGCGCATGATCAGGCTCTCGGTAATCTCGAGTTCTATGCTGTTCGGATCGATGCCCTTGTCCTTGGCGGTCATGATGACCCACCGGACAAAATCCTTCTGCTCAAGCTGCGCAGCAGATACGTTGATCGCAACCCGCAGGTTATGTCCGTTCGCCTTCCACCGCATGACCTGCTTCGCTGCTTCTTCGAAAACCCACTGCCCGACCTGTACGATCAAACCGGTCTCCTCGAGCAGCGGTATAAACCGTGCCGGGCGTATCAGGCCCTGCTCCGGATTCTGCCACCGGATCAGTGCCTCGACGCCGGCGATGGCGTTATTTTTAAGGTCAATCTTGGGTTCATAATAGACCCTGAACTCGTTGCGTTCGAAGGCATTGATAAGGTCATTTTTCATCTTCAGCATCCCCGATATTTTGCTGTTGATGGCGGGGGAATAACTCACGACACCCTTCATCCCGGTGCCTTTGGCCTGCAGGAGAGATGCCTCGGCTATTTTAATGAGCGCTTCGGCGTCGCTCCCGTCATTCGGGTACATGGATATGCCCATGCTGAATGAAACCTTGACCTTCTCACCGTCGACCGGAATCGAATCAGCGAAGAGTCCGTTGATGTGCTCCACGATCTTGTAAATTGTTTCTTCGCTGCTGATATCGGAGCCGATGATGGCAAACTCATCCGGGCCTATCCTCCCAAGCTGCCTGTTTTCCGTTATCACCGGCATCAAAATCTTCACGATCTCCTTGAGCAGGAGATCCCCCTTGGCGTACCCTATGGTCTCATTGATGCCCTTGAACCAGTCTATATCCATCACGAGCAGGACAACGTGCTTGCCCGATGCAGCGGCACCGTCGATCAATCGCTGCAGCTCCTGCAAAATGTGGTTCCTGGTGGGAAGATCCGTCAGGGGATCGAACAGGGAAACATATTTCGTTTTCTGGATTTTTCCTATATACCCGATGGCAAATGATATATCGCCCGCGATTTCCTCGAGCAGTCGCATCTCGTCGTCCCCGAAGGTAAACGTCGTACCGGAGTATATCGTGAGAGCGCCGATGACGTCGTCCCCCATACGGATCGGGATCGCGGCATACGCCCGGAAGCCGTAACTCAGCGCCCCCCGCCGCCAGGACAGCATGCGGGCATCATGATCGATATCATCGCTCGCCACGATCTTCCCCTCGAGGATGGCCTTGCCCGTCGGACCGATACCCTGGGGCACGTCTTCACGTACCGAGAACTGCAGCTCCCGAATATACGCCTCGCCTTCACCCCACAGTGCAACCGGCCGGATCTCCCGGGTATGCTTGTCCACCAGCCCGATCCATGCAAACTTGAACCCGCCTTCGTCGACGAGGATAGGGCAAATACCCTCGAACAGTTCATTGATATTGCTCACCCTGATAATGAATTCGTTGATCTTGCTCAGAACCGAATAAAACCTGTTCATATGACTTATCTTGAGCTGCTTCTCGTAGAGATATGCATCCATGGCATTGGTGATATCAAACAGCATGACCCGCGCTATAGCCGAGATGGAATCCAGGAATGCCCGCTTGTCATTGCCCGACTGTTCCTGGATCAGGGGGATGAGCTCCTTAAAGGCTTCACTGTAGGCCCCGATGTAATACTTAGGATCCACACCGGCAATGTTATGGCGGTACCCGACACTGAGCCTGTCAGACACGTACTTCAGATCGTATTCCCCCTGGAAGAGCTGTGCAAAATACGAGGAAACCTTTTTCTTGATATCCGCTGCATTGTACTGACGGAGAATCGCCATGGTGGATTCAAACGTCTGCAGGTGTTTCAGAAAAATATCGGCAATCTTGTCAGGTATGGCCGGGTCCTTCGTGTAGATCGATTTGAGCAGGCCGATGTCCCGGGCGGAAAGCGATAGGAACCGCTTGCGCTGCTCCAGTTCATCTTCATCGATGCCAAGCTCCTTGATGATGTGATCCGAGAAATTCCCTGTCATATACTATGCTGCCTTTTTGTTCCTGAATCCGGCAAACCCCTTTGAGCGGCATTCCCTGCACAGGCAGGGAGCCAAAAACCCATTTTCTATATACCAGAAAATTCGTAAGAAAACACGAAAAACATGCTCCGGTAAGTCCTCGCACCACAGGCCCTCTCAAGAACGACCATTTGCCTGCGGTACCGGACACTCTTCCGTCTCCTCCGGGATAAGGAACTTCGCCTTACCATTTGGTTACCACCACCAAGACCCCCGCTGCCAGGAGCGTCATGATATTGGGAAGCCATGCGGCAAGTGGCGCGTTGAGTATTTCCGAGTTGCCCATGGACATGGCCAATGCCATAGCGATCCAATAGCTGAATCCTATTGCAAGAGATACGCCAAAGGCGAGCATCACACCGGAGGTCTTTCGTTTTTTCAGCGAAAAGGGGATGACGAGCAGAATGACGAACAGCGAGGACAGGGGATACGAAATCTTCGAGTTGAGATCAACGTCGTACGGAGCATACGAGTATCCCTCATCTTTCAGCTTTTGTATATAGGCCCTGAGTTCGGTGTAGTCCATTTCGTCCGGCGTCTTGCCGGTATGCTTGAAGTCCGACAGCATAAACGGAAGCTGCAGGATCGTTGACTTCGAGAAATCATAGGCTGTCTGTGTATCGTTGGTAAAATTCCGCGAGAAGATACCGTGCGCATCCCAGAAGCCATGCTCCCAGACGGCCGTATCGATATCCGTCCTGTTCACCAGGGCATTCGTATCGCTTGAAAACCTGTAGATGGTGATATCCTTGATGGTATCGAGCCAGGGGATAAACAATCCCACCCGGTAGATATCGGTGCCGGATTTAAACCAAATATTGTTGACCTTGAAATTTTTCGAGAGGCTTGAGGTGGTATGATGGATCACAGCGTCGAGCTCAGCGTTCCTGATATTCGCTGCCGGTACAACAAACTCCCCGAGGACAAAATGGAGTATCGAGAGTATCAGGACGATGGCCACCGACGGTTTAATGATAGTGTACGGACTGATGCCGGTGGTCAGCAGCGAGCCGATTTCATTGTTTCTGGACATGACTGTGTACACGATAACCACGGTCAGCAGTGCGGCCATCGGGATGGTCTGGTAGACAATGCCGGGGAGCTGGGTTGCATAGTACATCACGATGGTATTCACCGTCGGCTGTTTGGCGATAACATCCTTGAGACTCTCGAATATGTTCACAATGATATACAGGCCGGACAGCGCGGTTATCGCGATCAGGTAGACCTGCAGGAACTCGTCCACGATATACCTGCTGATGATCTTCACGCAAACCTCCGGGAAATATAGGCCATGGGGTTGAGAAACGCGAGGTTCTTCTCCCGTGAGACTAACAGAAGCAGGAGTAGGGCTATGACCAGGAACAGGAGGTCCACGAGCGCTACGGCAATCAGGGGATTCAAAATGTTCAGCTTTCCGACCGTTTCAGCGCCGCTTAAAACAATGTAATAGAGCAGGACAAGGATCACCGCAATGGTGATGCCGTACGCCTTGCCCGAACGCGGGGACTTGATGCCGAGCGGAATTCCGATGATGGCAAAGATGATAACGGTAAAGGGTATCGCGAATCGTTCCGCGATATCCGTCAAAAGAGAGTTGTAGGGTTTTTTCTCGGCTTTGAGTAGATAATATTTTCCGATGAGTTCGGGAATGGTCATCTCAAAGGTAGTTTTATTGTAATAGGACATGGAGGGACTCACCTCGCTCCGTGAGAACGAAATATCGTACGTTTTGAAGTTGATGAGGCGTATGGTGTCCGGATGATCCCCGAGCTCCTGAATGGTGCCGTTCTGGAGCGAGAGCGTGATCGTCTTATCCTGTTTGTTCACGAGGAACCTGCCCTGCGCTGCGATGATGGTGTTCGGCATTTTTGGATTCCTGGTATCATAAATAATAACATGGTTCATGACTTCCCGGTTCTTGGACAGGCTGTCGACGTAGAAGATGATATTGTCCGTAAAGGTATTGAACGCCTTGTCGTTGATACCGACGGTGGTCTTCCTGATGATAATGTTGAAGAATTCGTTTTTCAAAGCGACATTTGATTCCGGGAGCAGGTAAAACGAGATGAAGCTCGTCGCAACGTATGCGATAAGTCCCAGCAAGATGGGGGCCCGCGAGAGCTTGCCGACGTTGATGCCGATCGCCTTCATCGCGATAATCTCACTGTCGCTCGACATCCTGTTAAACGCCAGTACCACGGACACCAGCACGGAGATGGGGATCGAGAGTGCAAGGATGAACGGAGACATGTAGAGAAACAGGAGCGCGACCTCGGTGACGGAAACACCTTTTGCGATAATGAGGTCAAAGAACCGCACCATCCTTCCCACCAGCATAAGGGCGCTGATCGCAAGCAGGCTGACAACAAACGGGGAGAGGATCTCTTTCGCTATATACCGGTCGGTGATCTTCACGGACAACGGCCCATGGTTCAGACCTTGGGGATGGTGATGCCCTGCTGGCCCTGGTACTTTCCTTTGCGGTCGCCGTACGATACCTCGCAGAGTTCATCGCTCTCGAAGAACAGAATCTGGGCAATCCCCTCATTGGCATAAATCCGTGCCGGCAGGGGTGTTGTGTTGGATACCTCGAGCGTAATATAACCCTCCCACTCCGGTTCAAGCGGTGTGACATTCGTGATGATGCCGCACCGCGCGTACGTGGATTTACCGACGCAGATGGTCATGATGTTCCTCGGCACCCTGAAGTATTCAACGGACCTTCCCAGCGCAAACGAGTTCGGGGGGATAATGCACACACTACCTTTGAAATCCACGAACGACTTCGTATCGAATTCCTTGGGGTCCACGATGGCAGTATTGATGTTGGTAAAGATCTTGAATTCGTCCGCTATCCGTATGTCGTAGCCGTACGATGAAAGACCGAACGATATAACACCCTTGGAAACCTGCTTTTCTGAAAACGGCTCTATCATCCTGTGTTCTGCCGCCATCTTCCGTATCCATTTATCTGCCTTGATTGCCATGCACGCTCCTCCTCTTCACTCATTGGGCTGCTCAACCAGTAACAGCTTATAAGTCTGATTTCAAGTCAAACGGCCATTTCTTCCTGTTATCGCATGCCGGTGCAGGGGTTGTGCAAATGCATTTGAAAAACAGAACGAGTTATGGCATGAGTATACAACCGGATAGTGCACAGAAGAAAAAGAGGGGAAGCTGACATAATCATGAAACAGAAGAACAGTCTCTACGGAAAACTTCCGTTTATCCTGCTCGCCATTGCGGGCATTATCGTCTACCACCAGGTTTTATCCTTTCACTTCATCAACTGGGACGATAATTTTTACGTGATACAAAACCCCTACATACGCTCGATAACGCTGTCCAACTTACTGTTCATATTCTCCCACTATTACTATCACGGGGTCTACGAGCCACTCCAGCTCCTTAGCTATATGCTGATCTACAGGATAAACGGGCTGGACCCCCTGTGGTTCCATGCGTTCAGCGCAACCCTGTTCATTGCCGATGCAATGCTCGTGTATGATGTGGTCAGGAAGCTCGCATCGCCGATGACCGCACTGGTTGCGTCCCTGCTGTTTCTCCTCGCACCGGTGAACGCGGATTCCGCAGCATGGGTGGCTGAACTGAAGAACACGCAGTCCCTGTTCTTTGTTCTTCTTTCCCTGCTTGCCTATATTGCTTTTATAAAAAGGAACAATGCATCCGCTTATTTTATCAGCATTGTGCTTTTCCTGTTTGCACTGCTCACCAAAGAAACTGTCGCTACCATGGCAGCCATCCTCTTTGTTCTCGAGTGGTTCGTGTTCGAAAAAAGCCCTTCAAAAACGTTTCTCCAACAGATACCTTTTTACGTACTCTCGGTCGTAGCCGCACTCGTGTTTGTTATCGGACAGCTCAACCTGCATGCATCCAACCCGGCACAGCTCGGGAATGCCTATCAGCACCTGCTCGCGGTCGTGGTCAATACGGCAGGTGTGGCATCCTACCCGATAAAAATCCTATTTCCGTTCAAGTTGAATAGCTTTTATACGACCGACATTATCAGCAGCGTGCTGACCACGCGTGCTCTCCTGAGTATAACGGCATTGATCCTTGTTGCCTGCCTGATGACTGTATCCTATAAAAAACACAGCATGACGTTCTTCTGGGGTTCATGGTACTTCATCAATATGCTTCCGGCCCTCGGGATTGTCGTCGTGCCGTTCTACACGAACTGGTACCTCCTGGTGCCGTCAATCGGTGTCTACGCGCTGCTCGGTATCGGAGCAGAGTACCTCGTGAATACAAAATATCTTAAAAAGATAAGCATTGCGGTTATCAGTATTATTATAATTGTGTTCGGCATACTCGACTACCAGCGGGTCGGCGTATGGCGGGATGATGCACACCTGTGGAAAGACTCCATCCAAAAGGCCCCCAACTACTATTTTGGCTACATGATGTACGCCATGGCCCTTGCGCAGCACAAGGACTATCAAGGAGCGGCACAAAACGCTGAAAAATCTCTAGATCTCAATCCTTATAATATAAGGCTTCTCTCTATCTTTGCTTCTCTCTCACTCCAGGGTGGCCACTATGACAGGGCATTGACGTACATCCAACAGGCGTTAAAATATGAACCGCATAACGTAGAATTCATGTATATGCTTGCGCTCTATTACAAAGGTATCAACGATGATACGAACTACGAGATCCAGCTGAAGAAATGCGCCTTACTCGATCCTTATATGATAGCGTACATCAATGAGCTTGCAAACTACTATGTCGCTCATGGAGAAACAGACAAGGTGTTTTTACTGGTCAATCAAATCATTGCGCAGCATCCGGGCAATCCCTTGTTCTACCGCCTGCTCGGCGCATACTACCTGAAATACACGAACGACACCTACCATGCGAAGAAGGCGCTTGAAAAAAGCCTCTCTCTCGATCCCCGGCAACAGGGCGCAGATACACTCAAACAGCTTATCCAAAAACTGCCGGGATGATTACCCGGCAATAAGCCAGCGATACATCCTTTTTAAGTACGAGATCTCTTTCATAGTCAGTGGCAGAGGCCTCTATCTCATGCGTGCGCCGGACATCTGCCCGGCCTGACAATAGGTACAATCGTACGGACAGCCTCTTGATATTATGATAGGGGCCATAGGAAACCGCTTATAAGAAGCAGAGAACGGTGCTTTTGGATAGGTGTCAGGTGGCATAAGCTCCCCTGCTGGCATACCCAGCTTACCAACATCATCTCTGTAGGTAAGAGGATTTACCATGATTTTGTTTCTATCCCTCCATACAAGGTTTTTGACCCTCACCAAGGCATCTTTTGTTACCGAATTCCGCTCGATAAGTCCGAGAAGTTCGGGCAATCCTTTCTCTGCCTCTGACCCGAAGGCATAATCAAGGGTAGTACC
>JAJYYW010000047.1 GCA_021800575.1 bacterium | reverse complement strand
GCCTGCACCGCAGGGGGAAGGACCGATTGTTTGTATTCACCGGGCTGGGACTCGAACAGATCCATGCTCGGCATGGACACGACCCGCGCCTTGACACCCCCGGCGTCCAGCCGCTTCTTCGCCTCCATGACCAGGCTCACCTCCGACCCGCTCGCGATGAGCAGGATGTCGGGACTGCCGTCCGGGGCATCCGCGAGTACATACGCGCCGCGCCGAAGATCGTGTGCACTGCCCAGCCCTGTCCGGTCGATCGTCGGAACGTTCTGTCTGGTCAGAACGAGCGCCACCGGGCGGCCCGTGGTCTCCACCGCAACACGCCATGCCTCGGCGGTCTCGTTCGCGTCACAGGGGCGCAGGACCGTGATGTCCGGGATTGCACGGAGGATAGCGAGCTGTTCGATCGGCTGGTGCGTGGGTCCGTCCTCGCCGACGCCGATGCTGTCGTGCGTGAACACGTAGATGACACGCAGTCCCATCAGTGCGGCAAGCCGGATCGGCGGACGCATGTAGTCCGAGAATATCAGGAATGTAGAACCGAACGGGATGATCCCGCCGTGGGCCGCCATGCCGTTCAGCGCCGCGCCCATGGCATGCTCGCGCACACCGAAGTGTATGTTCCTGCCTCCGTAGCCCCACGATGTGCCGACCGAGCCCTGCGGATCGTGCGGCCTGCTGCCGGGGTTTTCGAAATCACCCATGCCCTTGAGCGCGGTATGGGTGGAGGGATCCAGATCGCAGGACCCTCCGATCAAATGCGGCAGTGCCGGCGCGATCGAGTTCAAGATAGTACCGGATGCGACGCGCGTTGCCAGGCCCTTTGTGTCTGCCGGGAACACAGGAATGTCCCTGTCCCAGCCCTGCGGCAGCCGGCCCTGTATCAGCATGCCAAGTTCGCGCGCCTGCTCCGGGAATGCCTGTGTATATGCGGCAAACTTCTCCTCCCAGGCTGTCTGCGCCTTTTTGCCTCTGTCCAGGGCCTTCCGGAAGTGGGCGAGAACCTCGCCGGGTATAGAGAAGGCCGGTTCAAGCGGCCAGCCGAGGTGCTCTTTCGTGCGTTTCACCTCCTGATCCCCGAGAGGAGAACCGTGCGCTTCAAAGGTGTCCTGCTTGTTCGGAGAACCGTAGCCGATGTGGGTCCTCACCAGGATCATGGACGGCCGGTTTTTCTCCTTTTTTGCAGCGACCAGCGCCTTGCCCAGTGCATCGAGGTCGTTCCCATTCCTGATGATTTGCGTGTGCCAGCCGTACGATGCCATACGCTTCGCCCGGTCTTCCGTAAAATCGATATCGGTCGAAGCAGCGAGCGATATACGGTTGTCGTCGTACAGATAGATCAGCTTGCCCAGCCCGAGGTGTCCTGCGAGTGACGCGGCCTCAGAAGCGACACCTTCCATGAGGTCGCCGTCGCCTGCGATCGCATAGGTGTAATGGTCTATGATCTTGAAACCGGGACGGTTGTAGCGGGACGCGAGGTATGCCTCGGCAATGGCCATTCCCACGCCGTTTGCAAATCCCTGCCCGAGCGGTCCGGTGGTCACCTCAACGCCGGGGACAATGCCGCGCTCCGGATGGCCCGGGGTTTTACTGTTCCACTGCCTGAACATTTTGATATCATCCAGTGACACTGCATAGCCGGTCAGATGGAGCAGGCTGTACAGGAGCATGGAGCCGTGTCCTGCCGAGAGGATGAACCGGTCACGATCGAACCAGTCCGGGTTTGCAGGGTTGTACTTCATAAACCGGGTCCACAGCACGTATGCCATGGGCGCTGCCCCCATAGGCATGCCCGGGTGTCCGCTCTTTGCCTTTTCCACCGCGTCGATGGAAAGGAACCTGATCGCATTGACGGACAGATCGTCCAGTTTTGATGATGTTACCGGCTTCTTCATTGTGCTCATTCCGTATCTCCTTTTCCTGGTTGCCCCGCTCAAAACGGCACGGGTTGAATCCACCCGTGCATCCGGATACCGTGTACCCTGCACTGCCCTCGGTACGAGGCTTTACCAGAGAGCATAGTATTCCCGTTTCTTCCTGTCATCTTATTTTCCCCCGGTCCTGCTGCCGGTTTTTGAACGGGATCAATGAATGCAGTGCGAATGCGGCAGCACCGACCACACCGGCATCATTGTGAAGCCCTGACGAAACGACCGTGAGCCTGCTGCGGGCGGCACCGAGTGCACGGCCGTGAACACCGGCGTCCACGGTAGTGACCAGCCCGGGCATACCCTCGATAACGCCGCCGCCGAGGATGAGTACACACGGGTTGTATGCGTTGACCAGGCTGGTGCATCCGGCAACGAGCGCTTCCCCCACTCCCCTGAAGATCTTCGAGGCGAGTGGATCACCCGCGTGTGCGGCCTCTGCAACGATCTTCGCTGTGATGTTCCCTGCATCGCCGTCCGCGAGTGCCAGGATCGCCCTGCCTGCCGCGGGGTCATCCGCGACCGCGTCCCGGGCGTCGCGTGCTATCGCCCAGCCGCCGGCGAGCGCCTCGAAGCACCCATGGTTCGGACAGTGGCACGCGGGTCCGTTGAGATCGATCGTCAGGTGGCCTATCTCGCCTGCGGTGTTGGTGCATCCCTCGAGCATATCCCCCCGGCTGACGATCCCGCCTCCAATGCCCGTGCCGACAAACACGCACACGATGTCATCGTACCCCCTGCCCGCCCCGTACAGCCACTCTCCCCATGCAGCGGCGCGTACATCGTTCGTAACGACCGCAGGCAGGCCGAGCCGATCGGACAGGTTTTTTCTGAGCGGCACGTCGCGCCAATCGAGGTTCGGAGAAAAAATGACCGTACCGGTTTCCGGGTCTATCTGTCCTGCCATCCCCACACCGATACCTGCGGGTCTGGTGCCGGACGTCACCATGATCTCCCGTACGGCAGTGATAATATCTGTCTGTACCTTGTCAGCACCGCCGGCGACATCGGTTTCGCGGCGCACGCGTTTCATGATGCTGCCGTTTTCGTCCACACCGGCAATTTCTATCTTCGTGCCGCCGAGGTCAATTCCTATTGCCCATGTTTTTTCTGTCATCGCTACTCCCCTGGAACCTTGTCCCAACCCGTACGCTGCGGCTTTTCCTGGTGAGGATGGGCATTACCAACAGCTTCAAAACTGTCTATTAAGAATAATAAGTAACGCATCCGCGTGTGTCAATGGATACTATAAAAATATTGACGCCGGGAACAAGCAAACGCGTATCAGCTCAGCGGATGGTAACCGTGGATAGTCCGCACTCAGCCAATGAGGCCGTTGATGATAATACCGGTGGCCGCTTCTTCGCTTAACCCCTTCGACATAAGGATATCGAGCTGATCTTGTTTGATTCTGCCGACACTTGCCTCATGCGTCAGCTCCGCCTTTTCATTGACGACCTTCAGGACAGGAACGGTCGATACCGATACGTTTTCACCTTTGACGATCTCATTGCATTCGATGTGCCCCATGGTGTGGGCCGCATTACCGTACGCCTCATTGACTACATGCGCCCTGGTCCAATCCGTTGCGAATATGGTGGACTTGGCTATGCCGCCCGCGTGCTCGCCGTTGAGCCTGAGTATCTCCTGGATAGTGATCTCATCCGTTTGTTTCCCGTATATCTTGCTCTCGAGATCGGCCTTTGCATACTCCATGAGTTCGAGGTCCACCAGCAGGTTTATTTTACCTATTCTTGTTTTTGTCGCGCTGAACTTGTTCTGGAAAAAAGCGTTCTGGTTTAATTTTGCGTACGTTATCGCCTCGACAAAAACACCGCCGTTTTCGTCGTGAAAATGCTCGTCCTCGTAGATAAGGGAGGAGTTGCGTCCGACGTAGACATCGCTGATCATCTTGTGATGCAATTTCTCGATGTTCCTGAGAATGCAGTGGGACTTGAATTTGATCTTCACATTGTTGCCGATGAAGTAGTTGAATTTCAGCAACTGTTCGCCGTGTTTTTCCAAAAAACCCGTGCACAGATGGACGGGTACGGGCATGACCGTGTTGTCGTCGATGTTCACGTCAATAATGACGACACCGTCTTCCCGCGTCCGTGATCGTACACCGATACCGTTGAGGGTATTCAACCCGACGACCCTGTTCCCGCTCACAATGATGGAAGCTACCGCATTGTTTCTCAGGCTGTTATCCTGCGTATGCTCCTCGTACAGCTTTACCAGCCGATCAAATTCCTGTTCGTACGCCTTGACGATATCCATCGTGCTATTCACCCCGGGGAACGTTGATGGTGTCACACACATCACACGTCGTTTTATAATAATCTATGATTTCCCTGGATGCACCCTGCCTGATAATCCTGCCGTCACAGATCAGGTAGGAGTAATCGCTCGTGGTGACGATCTCTTCCCGGTGTGTGATGATGATGATACCCGTCCTCTGGAGCTTCAAGTAGACAATAATATCATGGATCATATCGAGGCTCATGATATCAATACCCGAGTCGGGCTCGTCCATAACGAGAAATTTTGGGTTCAGCAAAACACAACTCGCGATCTCCACCCTCTTTCTCTCACCGCCGGACAATTTCTTATCGACAAACCGCGGCAAATAAACGTTCGGATTGAGCCGCACCAGTTCCAGGGCTTCGTACAGCTTTTTCTTGTTTATCCTGCCTCCCAGACTCAGATAATTTTCTACGGTCAGGCCTTCAAACCGGACCGGTTCCTGCCATAAGAGGCTGATGCCCTTCTTCGCCCGATCGGTAATACTGAAACCCGAGATGTCTTCGCCGTTCAGGAAAACGCTCCCTGACGTCGGCGTATAATCGCTCAATCCCATAATAATATAGGCGATGGTGGACTTTCCCACGCCGTTATTGCCTATCAGGGCCGTCACCTGCGATTCCTGAAATTGCAGGGAGACGTTTTTTATGATCTCTTTTGTGTTCTTGACATATCGTATGTTCTTCAATTCCAGCATCGTACCGTTCCTTTTGCTCCTCGCTTGCCCGAGTTTGGCCGTCCAGCACAGAGGTCGTTACAGAGATCCTTACATGAATACATCCATGGGGGTACAAAAATCTACAAAAATGACTCCGCCCTTCGCCGGGGATCAGGCCGCTATTCAGGGCAGCTTGACAGCATAGTTCTGGAGCCATTTGACGAAGACGAGCAAGGGCCACAGCTTCTTCCGGTGGTCGTGCGTCTTCGCGGCATGCTCCTGCAGCAGCTTCGCCACATAACCAGTATTGAAAAGCCCCGTCTGGCCGAGGACATCCCGTGACAGGACCGATTCGGCCTCGTGCCTGAAGTCATTCTGCAGCCATGCTGTCAGCGGTATGCCGAAGCCCTTCTTCTTCCTGTTGATGATCAGGCCGGGCAGTTTGCCGTGCATAACACGCTTGAGCAGGTATTTCTGTGTACCTCTATGGAGTTTATACACGAAGGGCAGCGCCATGCTGAAATCGACAATCCGCTGGTCGAGCAGCGGGACGCGCGATTCAATGGATGCAAACATGGTTGTACGGTCTATCTTCGCCAGCAGGTCGTCAGGCAGGTACATCAGGATATCGAGAAGATTCGCAATCTCGGGATCCGGCATCCCGGCGGCCTCCACGGCAATCGCCCGGGAACGCCCGTACACAGGGGCGGTACCTTGGATACTCCCTTCTCTGAACAGCATGCCAAGTTCGGTGTCCGAAAATCCGCCCATCCACTGTATGTGCCGTGCATGCACGGGCAGCAGAGCGGGACCGAGAAATTTCTTCGCAACGAAATCGAGGGAAAAATTTTTCGATGAAACCGGGAGCATACCGACAAGCGGTTCTATTCCGTATCTTCGTACCAATCCGGGAATCGCAGTGTACATCCTCGCAAGCCGGTGCGCCCGGTAGGTCGGATAACCCGCAAACATCTCGTCCCCCCCTTCGCCGGACAGCACAACCTTGACCTGCCGGCCTGCAAGCGTGCTCAAAAAGTACGTCGGCAGGAAGGACGGATCCGCGACCGGCTCGTCCATAAAGTCCGTGAGACGATCGAACAACTGCCGGAACACAGCGAAGGTAAACATCCCGCTCTGATGCTCGAGTCCGAGGTGCCGGCTGACCAGGCGTGCATACCTGCTCTCATCAAACGACGGTTCTTCGAATGCCATGGAGAATGTTTTGATACCGGGCTGGATCTTCGATGCGAAATAAGCGACCGTCGAAGAATCAAGGCCCCCGGACAGGAAGATACCGACCGGTACGTCAGCTGCCATCTGGTCCCGCACGCTTTCGTACAGAAGTGTTTCCAGCTGTGATTCGAGTCCATGCAGAGTGCCGCCCGCCCGGTGAGACGGCAGTGGTGCAGGCGCGAACCGCGTTACGGAGCTGTTCCCCTGTTCGTACACGAGACAGGTGCCGGGCATGAGTTTGGATATGCCGCTGACGACCGTGCCGGGTGCGGGTACGTAATCATGGGTAAAATATTGTGCGACTGCCGGGAGGTTGAGCCTGAAGCTGCTGCGTCCTGCCGCAATTATGGTCTTCATCTCCGAGGCAAACACAAGACCCTCGGATACGCTGTAGTACAAGGGTTTTATGCCCACTCTGTCGCGCGCCAGGATCAGTTTTTTCTGCCGCTGATCGTAGAGGGCAAACGCAAACATGCCATTCAGTTTTGCAAAGCCCGGTATTCCTTCCTGCTCGTACAGGTGCACGATCACCTCTGTGTCCGTGTCCGTACCAAAGCGATGTCCCTGGGCGGCGAGCGCTTTCCTGAGCTCCCTGAAGTTATAGACCTCTCCGTTGTAGACGATCCACACCGATGCGTCCTCGTTGTGGACCGGCTGGTCGCCTTTGTGCAGGTCGATAATGGAAAGCCTGTTTGCACCGATCACGCACCCGTCGAAGGCACGGATGCCCTGCTGGTCGGGTCCGCGGTAGCGCATCGAACCGAGCATGCCGGCGACCCGGGCTGTGAGCTCATCCCTGCCGGCATCCCCGGATATGCCGCATATCCCGCACATGAGGTCTCACGCGCTCTTTTCGCCGGACAGGTTGGGCGCGGGCAGATTCAGCGTTTCTTTTATCGTGTACACCGGGTTGCTGACCGATTCGTGATATAACCGGATGACCAGCTCTGCAATCAGGCCTATGAGTACCAGCTCAAAGCCTATCAGGAAGAGAAAGACCGCGAGCAGCAGCAGAGGGTTCCGGTACGCGAAGATGTGCAGGCGGAACTTTTCATACAGGACGTAGAAACCGATGACCGTTCCCGACACCATAAAAAAGAAGCCGCTCCCTCCGAACAGGTGAATGGGGCGCGTGGAAAAGTCCCCGAGAAACTTCACGGTCAACAGGTCGAGCACGACCTTGATCGTCCGTATAAAACCGTAGTGTGAACTGCCGTACAGCCGTTCCCGGTGATGGGTTGTCACCTCGGTAATGCTCGCACCGGTCCATGCAGCATACACGGGGATAAACCGGTGCATCTCGCCGTACAACTTTATACCTTTGATAACGTCGGATCTGTACGCCTTGAGGGTACAACCAAAGTCGTGCAGCCTCACGCCCGTGACAATCCGGATGAGATAATTCGCGATGATCGACGGCAGGATCCTCCTTAAAAAATTGTCTTTGCGCGGCTTGCGCCATCCGCTCACGACATCGTACCCCTCTTCGATCTTGGCCACCATGGCGGGTATATCGCCGGGATCGTTCTGGAGGTCGGCATCCATGGTGATGATGATCTGCCCGGTTGCTGACCGTATGCCTGCCGACATGGCAGGGGTCTGTCCGTAGTTCCGCTTGAAGTTTATGACCCTGACAGTAGGAGTGTCCGAAGCGGCAAGTTTCTTGAGTTTTTCCATGCTCTGATCAGTGCTGCCGTCGTTCACGAAGATGATTTCCGCGGAATAGTTCTGACGGCTGATGACATCCTTCACTTCGGTGTACAACTGAACGACGGAATCAGCCTCATTGAATACCGGTATGACGATGGAAAGATAAACATCCATGTGATTCTCTTAGCAGAAATGCAGAAGAAAGTAAAACCCGTTAGAAAGTCTTCCAAAGGCGGATGTCCACCAGAGGCAGATCAGTCTTTTGTCTGAAACCTCGTGCACAAGC
>JAJYYW010000046.1:601-8120 GCA_021800575.1 bacterium | reverse complement strand
TACCTGATCGTGGATGAGCCCCTCGTCGGACTCGATCCCCGGGGGATCAAGCTCTTAAAAGCGATATTCAAGGGTATGAAGAAGCGGGGAAAAACCATACTCATGTCGACCCATGACCTGTATATTGCGGAACAGCTCTCCGACCGGATTGGCATCATCAACGAGGGCAAGGTCATTGCACTGGGCACAGCCGATCAACTCAAGGAGCAGGCAGGCATCAAGGGCGGGAATCTCGAGAGCGTGTTTCTGAAGCTGACCCATGAAGACATCATCGAGGAACTCGACCTATGATGAAGTTGCTGGTCCCGTCGTACCGTTCGCTGAGACGCACCCTTGCGGCAGGCCGGAAGAACAGGATGAAGGCCATCGGTATCGTGCTCATGGCCGGGGGGTTTTTCACGCTTGAGTACTGGTTCTTCGCGCGGATGCTCATGTACTTCTCCCGGACAGAACTCATCGGCCAGATGCTCATCGAAAAGATGCTGGGCATGGCGAACTTTATTTTCTTCGCCATGCTGATATTCAGCAACATCATAACCTCGATATCGACCTTCTACACGGCTGACGACATTCCGCTCATCATGAGCACACCGACGACGTTCGAGGAGTTTTTCTACGGGAGGCTGCTTCATACGGTCATCAAGAGCTCCTGGATGGTCCTCCTGTTCGGTCTGCCCATCTATATCGCGTACGGCACGGTGCTCGGCGGCAGCGCTCTGTACTACGCCATCACATTCACCGGGTTGATCGCATTCGTATTCATAGCATCATGCACGGGGATCTTGGTAACGATGATCGCGACCTATGTTCTGCCCGCCCGGAGGTTTCGGGAACTGATGCTCTTTTTGTCCCTCATCGTCTTCATCGTCATCTATATCGGGTTCAGGGTCATCAGGCCCGAGCGGTTCCTCAACCCCCAGAAATTTGAAAATGTCATGGGATACATGTCGACACTGCGGTCATCCCAGTCCATGCTCCTGCCCAGCACGTGGTTCAGCTCCGCTGCCCTGTTTTCCCTGTACCACGAATACAGCGGGATGGTCCGCATGCTCCTGCCGCTCGTCGGAACGGCCCTCGGCATGATCGTAACCGGTGTCTTTGCAACGTACCTCTTCTACCGGAGCGGACTGAGCAAGGCACAGGAGTCCAAGAACGCGCACCTCGGCAGGAAGGGCGTTTTCTACCGGGGACTCGAGAGGATGACCGGCAGGGGCTCGCTGTTCGTCAGGGCGATCATCAAAAAGGACGTCCTGAGTTTTTTCAGGGATGCGACCCAGTGGTCCCAGCTGCTGCTCCTGGGAGCGCTGATCCTCGTCTACGTGTACAATTTCACCGCGATCCCGCTCAAGGCCATACCGTTCCCGACCATGTACCTGAAGAATATCGTTGCTTTTTTCAATCTCGGACTCGCTGCCTTCGTCATCACCTCGATATCCGCGCGGTTCGCGTTTCCATCGGTGAGCCTTGAAGGCAGGGCTTTGTGGCTCATCAAGGTATCGCCCAACGACATCTCGGAACTCATCAGGGCGAAGATACTCTACAACCTTATTCCCCTGCTCGTGGTTGCAGCGGCACTCGTCTTCTTTACCAACCATGTGCTGGGCGTGCTGAACTTCATCATGTACCTCTCCCTGATCACCATGCTGCTCCTGACCGCCGCCATTACCAATATGGGCGTCGGGTTCGGGGCCATCTACCCGAAATACCATTATGAAAATATCGCCGACATCGCCATGGGGTTCGGGGGCTTTGTGTTCATGATCGTCAGCCTCGGGATAACTATGGCCGTCCTGTTCATCGAGGCAATTCCCACGTACCGCGTGATGAAGGAGATCGCCTTCCCCACGGGATTGAATTTTTATGCCTACGTGTGGATTTCCCTGTTGTATTTGTTGTCAATATCGACTATCGTATATCCCGCGCTCTCCATAAAGGCCAGGGCTTTGAAGGCCATAAAAACAACGGAAGGATGATTGTATGAAAAAAACCATGATCAGCGAACTGAAGGAAGGCATGATCGTCGACAGCACCTTTTTGATAAAAGGCAAGACGTTCGGTACCGGAAAAACCGGGAAAGATTATCTGACGCTTATCATCGGGGATAAATCCGGGGACATGGATGCCCGGGTCTGGGACAACGCCAAGGACGTCGATGCCATGATCGGAACCAACAACATCGTCCAGGTACGCGGGAGGATCAACAACTACAAGGGCAAGCTCCAGATATCCATTGACGAAATACGCTGGATAGACCGGGAATCCGTCGACCTGGCCGATTACCTGCTCATGTCGGAACGGCCGGTCGATGACATGCTCCACGAATTGAAGATGCTCATGTCCACGATCGACAACACGCACCTGAAAAGCCTCACCGACCTGTTTTTCGCCAATGAACAGATGGTGAACCAGTTCAAGATATCGAGCGCCGCAAAAACCATCCACCATGCGTACGCCGGCGGCCTGCTGGAACATACGCTCAACGTGGTCAGGCTGTCCGACATGATCATGAGTGTGTACGACGGTGTCGACCGGTCGCTGTTGCTCGTGTCGGCAATGTTCCATGATATCGGCAAGATTCGCGAACTCGGGGGAGAACTGACGACCGAATACACGGATGAAGGGCGGCTGATAGGGCATATCGTCATCGGCGCCGAAATACTGGACGAGCTGACTGCACAGATCAAGAATTTTCCCCGGGAGCTCGCCCTGCTCCTCAAGCACAGCATTCTCAGCCACCACGGTGAACTGGAGTACGGCTCTCCCAAGCGCCCGAAGACGCTCGAGGCTATCATCCTCCATTACATCGAGGACATGGACTCCAAGATCGCGGGCATCAAGTCCCTCATCAAGAAAGAGTCCGCAGCGGAGAGCGACTGGACCAGCTATCACGCATCGTACGACCGGTATTTCTACAAGAAGCATCACCTGCAGATGCTTGACAAGGACAGGGAAGAAAAAAAGGATAATGAATGATCAAAAGCTGCAGATCAGTCTCGACGAACCGGCCATCGATGCAGCGATAGAACTGGTCGGACGGATAGCTGCACAGCACGGCATTGAATTCACCATCGTTGGCGGCGCACCGCGTGAGATCCTGCTCCACCGGAAACCAAAGGATATCGATATCCTCGTCATCAAAGGAGATGCGCGTACAATCCCCCTGGAGCTCCACCTGTCGCACGGCTTTTTCTACCCGGTCTTGTTCGACAAGTTCGGCACGTACAGGACTGGCCTGCAGGGAGCGCACCCGATTGACATGGAATTTGTTCCCCTGCGGGCATCAACGTTGCGCGATGACCTCCTGCTGCGCGACTTTACCCTCAACACGCTGACCATGAAACGCATATCCGCCCTGCGCTATGAGATCACGGATACGCTCGGCAGTGCGCTCGGTGCGCTCGAACAAGGGCTCCTGCAGACACCCATACCACCCGGCCAGACCATCACGGACGACCCCCTGCGCATTCTGCGCGGTGTCCGATTTTCATGCACCCTGGGCATGCACATGGACCCGCCGTTCAAGGAGACGGCGAAGCGCCTCGCACCCCTCCTCCGGGAAGTCGCGGTCGAACGGGTCCGTGACGAGCTGTTCATGATCCTGGTTTCGGACAGGCCCTCGAGGGGTGTTCTTCTTATGCAGGAACTCGGATTGCTGGAGGTCGTGATGCCTGAGATCCTGCCGATGATCGGGTTCGATCAGCGTTCCCCGTATCATAAGGATGAACTGTTTACCCACAGCCTCGAGGTGATGGACCAGACACATCCGCGTATCGAGACACGGCTCGCTGCATTGTTCCATGACACCGGGAAGCCCTCTTCCCTGCAGGAAACAGGGGACAAGGTGACCTACTACGGGCACCAGGACAAGAGTGCCGCCCTGTTCAGGGCGTTTTCAACCCGGCTGAGGCTGCCCAACCAGCTGGCCGCACGGACAGAAAGCCTGATACAGCGCCACATGATCAACTACACACCCGAATGGAAGGACTCGACCGTCAAAAAGTTCATCAGGAACAACTACGACATCCTCGAGCAACTGCTGGACCTGTACCGGTCCGATGCAGGTTCTCTTGCGGACCCGCTCAAGCCGCTGAGCATGGTCGATGAACTCACCGGCAGAATCAACCGGCAGCAGGTAGAACAAATAAGCAGGCTCGAGTCCCCGCTCAACGGCACCGAGATACAAGAGCTTCTCGCTCTACCGCCCGGCCCGAAGATAGGAGAGATAAAGAATGCCATTGTCGACGCCATCCTCGAAGGGACCCTTGAACCGACCAGCCAGGCTGCCCGGGATTTTATCCTGAAGACCTACCCGCCGTCAGCATCATGGAAGCCCTGATACCGATGCAGGGACATCGTGCACGATGCCCCTGCAGGTGTTCCCGGGAATGATCCAGGGACGGCACTCCGGCCATCACTGGAAGATACAACTCTTTGTCAGTCGCAGGGATCCAGCGTTATCCGGTGCCCGTCGAGCATTGCAGTATCGCTGCACTGGCGGTTCACCTGCATTTGGTGCAATATATGCTTACCGGGGACCGGTTTCCGGATGCGAGGCGTAAGGGAAGATAAGCGGGCGGGGGTATCCCCGCCCGTTCTCTATACAGCACACCCGAATCGATTACGCTATCAGTGAGTATATGAGAGCTACGGTAATACCATAAACGATATGACCAACAAGGCCTCCCATGAACCCTTTTAGACCGCCGTTGTTCGTCATATAAATGCCCGGTGCTTTGACCGTACCTGCCTTGATACCCGCGTGGAGTATTGGGATCATACCCATGATAAGACCTACGATGAGCCAGTGTATTGTGCCGAAAAGCGCTCCATAGCCCACAGATGCCCTGCCTATGCCCTTGCTCCACACGAATGCATAGATGACGGCAAATACTATGCCCATCATAAAATGTAGTGCCATGCCAATGGGCCTGACGCCCTCTTTTTTGAACATGGAGCCAAGCAGGCCTACGATGTCCATCTTCGGCATCCCCATTTTAGGGGCCATTACCATCACCATGGTCATGACGACCGTTCCAACTAAACCCGCGACTATCGCGCCTAGTATGTTTAACATACGTTACCTCCTTTATTTCTTTTCCGTTTTTTGATACTTCTCCGGATCTTTTACAAACATCTGCTTACATGCATTCGAGCAGAAGTAGTACGTCTGCCCGTTGTATGCATACCTCTCAGTCTCTTTTTCGTCTGTGACCGTCATCTTGCAGATCGGGTCTATAGAGTTTGTCATTTTTATTACCTCCTTTTCGGTATCGCTGTTCAAGAAGCTAACAACTGCCGGAACAAATGTCTGTAAGGTAGCTTACAGATGGTAAAAGAAGCGGTATGCAGCTTCCAGCTTGACATCGGATATCGGTTTACCCTAAGCTTTGACTCTGTCCGCGTAAGGAGGCCTATCTCGAATGAGTACCTATGTTTTGATGAAGATCCTCGAGTCGACACCGGACCGGTATGACAGGGGCATACGCATGCTGACGCTCGGGATGGTGGACAGAGCGTACGACCGGCTTGCGGCCCATATCAATAAAGGCGAGCATGTCCTTGACATCGGGTGCGGCACCGGCGCATTGACCCTACGCGCAGCATCCAAAGGTGCTCTGGTGAAAGGCATAGACATCAATGCAGGCATGCTGGAGATTGCAAAAAAGCGCTTGCTTGATGCAGGGTTCGCACAGAATGCCGGGTTTTCCGAGACAGGTGTTGCCGAGCTCGGGGATGAGACTGCAGGCAGCTACGACGTTATCATGAGCGGGCTGTGCTTCTCCGAGCTGTCGGAGGATGAACTGGCGTATACGCTGAAACAGGCAAACAGACTGCTGAAACCGGGCGGCCTGATATTGATCGCTGATGAAGTGGTGCCCGGAGGCGTGTTCAGAAAGATATTCCACTGGCTCTTCAAGATGCCGCTCATGATTATTACCTACATCGTTACCCAGGCCGGCACGAGAGCAGTCAGAGACTTACCGAAAAAAGTAAAAGAAAACGGTTTTTCCATAGAATCGGTCTGGTTCAATAGGATCAGAGACTTTATCGTTTTAGCCGGGAGGAAACCCGAATGAAGGCGCTCCTGTCCGCACTCGGCTATGCACTGGTGAATATCTTCGAGACGCTGATCCGGGTTCTGCCTGTCCCGTGCAGGACAGGTCTGATAAAAATAGGCAACCCCGGAAAAGACGCGCCTGTCATCCTGACCTGCAATTATCACCTGACAGTCGAGCGGATGAAGCGGGCATTGAAAGGCATGAACGCCTACCTGCTTATTGCAAACAGCCGCGGGATCAATGTGTGGTGTGCCGCTACCGGAGGGCATTTCACCAATCACGACGTTATCTCCGTGCTGAAGACGAGCGGCATCGAAGGTCTTGTAGCCCACCGGTACGTGATACTCCCGCAGCTCGCCGCAACCGGCATTGAGTCGAAGCCGGTATTTTTGAAGGCCGGGTGGCGGATCGTGTGGGGGCCTGTATATGCAAAGGACATTCCGGCATTTCTGAACAGCAGGCAGGGGATGCCTGATCCCGAAGTAACCTCCAAAAATTTCTCCGTACCCGGGTTTATGAGAAAAGGACTTGAGAAATCCGCTGTCATGCGGACGGTGGATTTTGGCATTGTCCAGCGCACTGAGATGGCAGTCTCCTGGGCGTTTCCATTCTCCCTTATAGCCGGTCTGATCATGCTGTTTGTATGGCGCAGCGGGGTTGCATTTACTGTCGTCCTTATATGGGCAGTGTCGTTCGTCATCTTCCTGTTTTTCCCGCTCTACGCCCGGTTGGCCGGTGACAAAAAAAAGGCGCCGGGGCTCAGCAGGTATACCGTACTATTCGACTTCAACAGGGCGTCCCTTGGTCTGTCTGCGGCCTTTATACTCCTGGTGGCAGGGTATGGCCTGCTGACCGGAAATTTTTCTACGGACTTCATGCTCCATGCAGGCATCCTCACGCTCATCATAGTCCTTCTCCTGAACCTGGACTTGATGGGCAGTACGCCCCTCTATAAGAGCGGCCTGCATGAGGACAGACTTCTGAAAATCACCATCGATGAAAGCAGGTGTAAAGGTGCAGCCTTCTGCGAAGACGTCTGTCCCAAGCACTGTTATACGATCGACAGAGAAAGTCACCTTGCCTCGATACCGAGATCGGACGACTGCGTCCAGTGCGGGGCATGCATCGTACAGTGTCCGTTCGATGCCCTGTTCTTTACAAGCCCAAGCGGTATGATTATTCCGCCGGAGACCATACGAAGGTTCAAACTAAACACCCTCGGGAAACGCCTGGTAGACACTGCGGGAAAAACAGCGGTTTCATAACCCGCATGATGAGGTTACGGCAGAAGCTTTTTGGTGATTATGATCTTTTTTCTTTTTATATCAGCGATGAAGCCTTCTTTTTTGAGGCCATCCAAAGCAAGTGTCACCGTCTCCCGTGTTGCGCCGACGAGATTGGCAATGTCCTGATGCGATAGTTTTACTTCTAACGCTTTCCCGTCATGGGCCGGAGTGCCG
>JAJYYW010000046.1:0-591 GCA_021800575.1 bacterium | reverse complement strand
AGTAGAGCAATGACCCTGGTACGTACGTCCTTGAAAATGACGTCCTCAAAGCGATTTTCTATCTTCTTCAGCCGAAGTCCTATAAACTTGATCATGGAGAAAGAGAAGATCGGATTATTGCGGATAAGAGTTTCGAAATCTTGCTTTTTGACGTCACAAACAGCAGAATCCTCGATAGCCTCTGCAATATCCTCCCGCTTCCCTTCTTCAGACAGGGCCATCTCCCCGAAGATGTCTCCGGATTTCAGGATGTCCATGGTGAGTTCCTTCCCGTCACCGGACAGACGGCTTATCTTGATGCTCCCTTCTTTCAGGAGATAGATGGTCTCGGCCTTCTCTCCGATACCGTATACCATGCTCCCTTTCTTCACATTGGTGGTCCTCAGCATGGAGCTCAGGTCAGTCTTCTCCTTCTCGCTCAACCGGGAGAATATCTTACTGGAATTGATGTACCAGAGTACAGTCTTCATAGTAACCGGAAGCTGTCGTGCAATTTCTTGATCTCTTCAGGATATCCCATTCTGAGAAGGTTCCCCATATACAGCCATTTCAGGCGCAGGGCAATCGGTTTTTTCCGATACTCTCGTATGA
>JAJYYW010000045.1 GCA_021800575.1 bacterium | reverse complement strand
CTGCCAGCATTCGAAGGACCCCTCCTGTCCCGTGTTTCAGGGCGGAGGGAGTTTTGGATGGTGACGGGTCGGAAAGTGCCGGGGAAATAGGAAATAAAATTAAAGGGCGGGTTGAAAACCCGCCCTTTTTATGAGTACCTCCGGGGAAAAGAGGGCCAGCGACCTATTTCGTACAGATACATGGTATGGATTCAAGATATTGGCATATTGCTTGATGCCCAACCATGTCCATTTTGTGTGTACTACGTCGAGATGAATGCTGCGCGAGGATAGAGGGATTGCTTGGCAGACGATTAAGGGCCAAGAAACGGGGAAGACCAGGGAAAAAGGAATAACAGTTTTGCCGGGGAGATTCGCAGGTAATAGTAAAGGTATAAGCACATACTCTGGAAAACGGTCGCTGACCCTATTTGTGCCTATTTTTCCTAGAACGTAGTGCCAATTACCAATTAATTCTATTTCTTTAGATCTTTCTCATATGCACCCACTATTGCATATGCAATATCATACCCTATATCATCATAATCCGATCTAGAATAATCTTTTGATTGATATGATGCTTCCCAAATCGGATCAGTATTATTCAAAACATATAATTTTGTATCCGTGGTATAACTTACTTTTTTTTGCCCCGCTGATAAAAAACCCCATTTACCATAAACAACTGTATTTTCAGAAGCGTTGGTAATATTCACCACTAAATAAGAATCAACATTATTTTTTTTAAATATACGCATCATTTCCTGAGGAGTATATGTCTTTAGTGGTGAAAATATTTTATAACTTTCTACCGCATTGACTTTATAGTTCATAAATTCTTCGACAAACCATTTTTCTGTCGATTCTCGGAGAGCAATATCGTTTACTGACACGAATATCGCTACTTTTGAAACTGTTGTACCCTTATATTCTGGACTGCCAAGAGTAGTTACATTTTCATAAGGACGACTACACCCAATAGCCATTGTTCCTATAATTAAAATCGAAATAATTAGTATATATTTTTTCATATTTCCTCCTTAAACTGAATGATCAATAAATCATTAGAAAAAAATTGTAAAGTATTAAAGGAAAGTTTACGGGTACATAAAGAGACAGCCGTCCCTGTTTGTCTATTTGTTCTTATTTGTTACAATTGACATAATTAGTATAATTGATATAATTTCTAACAGAGGAGAAAGTTATGGCAAAGGAACTGACCGCTTTGAAAATCAGAGGGAATTTGGGCGGAATATTAGAAGAGGTGTACTACAGAGGACAGGAGTTTATCATCAAACGCGGCAAGAAACCGATGGCGGTGCTGGTTTCTGTGGAAGAATTCGAGAATTTCAAGAAACAGCGAACTATGGATATCGCAATATTCGATAAAATAAGATCAAAGGCAAAGGCATACCCTTCCGGGAAAATAAAGAGGGACATCGAGGAGGCGGTACAGGCGGTCCGTAAGGGTGCATAGAGTCGTTATCGATACCAATGTTCTCATCAGCGGTATCATTCAGCACAGCGGATTTCCGTTCAGAGTCGTCAAGTTATGGGAAAATGCTTCCTTAGTGTTGATAACGTCGGTTGCAACGATACGAGAGGCAGAAAGAGTTTTAAACTATCCGAAGATCAAGCGTATGTACAGGTTAACGGACGATGATATAAAACGGGTGGTGTCAAATCTGGCAATGTACTCTGTTTTTGTAGATCCTCTTTCAAAGGTGGATGTGATCCGGGAAGATCCCGAAGATAATAATATCCTGGCAACTGCCGTTGACGGGAAAGCGGATTATATAATTTCCGGCGATACACACCTTTTACATTTAAAAAATTATAAAGGTATAGATATTGTAACACCGAAAGAATTCTGCAGGATACACGACGGTACCCTTTTAAAATAGGTAAAACAGGGACAGCTGTCCCTGTTTTACGAAAAAAGGCGGGCGTGCGCCCGCCCCGATAATCTTACTGCAGAATTTGTTCCTCAGTAATTTCCGCCGCCCTGGAACTGCGGACATGTGGTGTCGGTAAAGTATGAGCACGGGAAGTACTGTGGACCTAAAGCTGTGTTAACGATTTCATTGACCGTAGTCCCACCGTCATTCGTTACCCAGACATTGCCCGCCTTGTCTATTGCTATACCCGAAGGCTCAGTACCCACTGGATAGGTAATTGATGAAGCATAATCAGATGCAGAGGTCAGTTCGCTTACGGTGTTAGCATAATAGGTATTTGCCACCCATACATTGCCAGAGGCATCTATCGCTGTACCGTAAGAGTAACTGTTCAAGTAACTGTTCACTGGATAGGTATTTGCAAAAGTGTAATCTGATGCGTAGGTTAGCTCGCTGACGGTTTCACCGTCAAAATTCCCCACCCAAATATTGCCTGACTTATCAATCGCTATGCTGTAAGGCCCGGAGCCCACTGCATAGGTATTCGATGCAGCATAACTCGATGCGTAGGTTAGCTCGCTGACGGTATCTCCGCTAAAATTCGGCACCCAGACGTTTCCTTCTTCATCTATCGCTATGTCATAAGGTTCAGAGCCCACTGCATAGGTATTTGATGCAGCATAACTTGATGCGTAGGTTAGCTCGCTGACGGTATCTCCACTATAATTCGTCACCCAGATATTGCCCGCCTTGTCAATCGCAATTCCCCAAGGCTCAGAGCCCACTGCATAGGTATTCGATGCAGCATAACTCGATGCGTAGGTTAGCTCGCTGACGGTATCTCCACCATAATTCGACACCCAAACGTTTCCACTTGCATCTATAGCTATGCCACCAGGATTTGTGCCAACCGTGAAGGTGTTGATAACCAGTGTTGGTGTTGCACTCGCAAGATTGGACGGCCCGCTTTCACCTACACTATTAAACGCAGTCACCGTGAAGTAATAGGCAATGCCGTTTGCGAGTCCTGTTGCCGTAGAGATTGGCCCCGCAGCGGTTTCCTGTGTAAAGGTACTGGTTGACGTTATATAAACATGGTAGCCGGTTGCGCCTACGGATGCGCTCCAGGTAAGTGCAACCTGCATGTTGCCGGCAACCGCCGTCAGGTTGGCTGGCGCATTCGGCTTCGTTATTGCAGGTTGAGGTGTCGCGCTTGCCTCGTTCGAGTACCCGCTCTCACCGGCGCTGTTGACCGCAGTCACAACGAAGTAATATTGTTGACCATTGGCCAGTCCGGTCACCACGTCATTGGTAGTGATGGTTGAACTGATCTTGTTGTAAGGCCCTCCTGTGGTCGTCGCATCATAGACGTTGTAGCTCGTTGCTCCCTTTGAAGCGCTCCACTGCAGTGTAACCTGCGAGTCCGCTGGTGTTGCCGTGAGACCAGCCGGCGCTGAAGGCCTTGAACCGGAACTGTTGGAACTTCCCGCACATCCCGCCATGGCAATCATGGCAAGCATTCCCATCGTTAGAAACGTATAAATGGTTTTTGTACGCATAGATCCTCCTTTTAAATTTTTTATTGAAGAACCGCGCTGTAAACAGCGTGGATTCTTCGTCGGTTTGGAATATGTTAATCGTATAGTTCGCCTTGACCCCGCTATAAATAGCGGGGATTGCTGCGAACACCCGTTCATTTTTTTATATCTGTCAGAGCAACAATGCAAACTATTTTAAAATAAAATAGGGAAAATAGGAAAATAGGATTAGGGAACGGATGGCGATGGGTGAGGCGGCGGCTGGTGCCCGTTCCGTTTATCCCTGAACGTAGGCCAGGCCGACAGGACGCGGGCCGCGGTGTTTTCTTCCTTTTGCAATTCCCAGGTACAGCGCACTATTTACGAAGCCAATATGACTGAACGCCTGCGGCACGTTGCCGATCTGCCTGCCAGTCTGCGGATCGATTTCTTCGCTGAAGATACCAAGAGGACTTGCGTAGTGCAGGAGCTTATGAAATATCCGTTGTGCCTCCTCTGTTCTATTTGAAACGGCAAGGGCCTTGACCAGCCAGAACGAGCACAGCAGAAAGGCGCCTTCGCTGCCGGGCAGCCCGTCCGGTGATTCATAGCGTCTGACCAATCCGTTGTCCATGAGGAGATCGTTCATAACGGCATCAATGGTGCCCTTTACCATCGGGTTGTCCGGCGGAAGAAATCCCATAAGCGGGATAAGAAGTGTTGATGCGTCGAGGACCCCGGAACCGAACGACTGGACAAAGCTGTTGCGCTTCTGGTTGAAGCCGTGTTCTATGATGGCCTGCCGTATGGTCTTCTCAGTTTCCTTCCATTCGCAAACCGGTGCCTCGAATGCGTTTTCCTCTGCTATCCGGATGCCACGGTCAAGGGCGACCCAGCACATCAGTTTCGAATACACGAAATGACGCGGTCCGCCCCGGACTTCCCAGATGCCCGAGTCTTCTGTATCCCATACCCGAGCGACAAAGGAGACGATTTCCCGGGCGAATGTCCAGTCGTTTTTTGAAAATGCTTCACCATAACGGGTAATCTCATACACAGCGTTGAGCATTTCTCCATAGATGTCGAGCTGCTTTTGCCGTGCTGCGCCGTTGCCGATCCTCACCGGTTTCGAATCTTTGTAGCCGGCAAGGTGGTCCAGCTGGTATTCAGCCAGGTCCGTTTCTCCGTGCAGACCGTACAGGATCAGCATATCCGAAGGATCCTGCGCTTGTTTCACGATCGTGAATATCCATTGTTTGAAATCCTGCGCTTCTTTCTCATACCCGAGGTGATAGAGCGCCTGCACGGTAAAGGACGAATCCCTGATCCACGCGTACCGGTAGTCCCAGTTACGAACGCCGCCGACCTGCTCGGGAATGGAGGTTGTGGCAGCCGCAGCGATCGCCCCGGTTTCCGGGTTGGTCAGCAGTTTCAGGATGAGGCCTGAACGGATCAGGAGATCGTGCCATGGTTCTTCAAAGGCGCACTCGGCGTGTATGCATTCCTGCGCCCATCCTTTCCAGAAGGCTGTGGTGTCTGCGAGGACCTGTCCGCATCTGTTCGTAGTACGTATGTCACGATCGTTGTAGCTCAGGATAAACCAGGCCTGTTCGCCCGCACGCAGGACAAAGCTTCCCTGTGCTCCTGCTTCATCGATCGACAGCGGGACCGCCGATTGTAAAAAAAGTTCTTCCGTTCCCCATAACGCGGTGATCCCGCCGGGTCCTGGTGTGAACCGCGGAATGGCCCGCGCATAATTGACGCGGGGCTGGAAGCTCAGTTCGAAGGCAACAGAGCCCGCGGTGCACTCGACCTTCCTGAACAGGGCACGGGGAACAGTACTGGTGCCGCCCGTTTGTACCGGCATAAAGTCCGTTACAGCCGCACGGCCGGACAGGCACGTGAACCCGGTCATGAGGATGTTGGTGTTTTCCTTGTACAACTGAACCGAGGTAAAGCTGGACGACGGGCGTATCCTGAAATGTCCGCCTTTTTCGATGTCGAGCAGTGCAGCAAAGATCGAGGGAGACTCAAGATAAGGAAAGCACAGCCAGTCGATCGAACCGTCAGACCCGCACAGAGCGCAGGTTTCAAGATTGCCGATGATCCCGTACTGTTCGAGATCCTTGTACACAGGTGATATGGTCATGTTCTTTCAATAATGACGAACGGACACGAGGTCAAACATTTTATGCATGGCGAAGGCAAAGGATACCTCATCATGGCGGTTAGCAGCTTCGAAAAAAGGGGCGATATCTGATCCCTTTACTTTCTCAAAATAATATCTACTGTTCCAATTTAAAAAAATTGTTGACTATGGCAGTAATACTTGGTAACTACTTAATCATAAGGGGATTTATCATCTGTGAGAAAGATAAAGCTTATTATAAGCATTATACTCATACTTGGTTTTACAGCGAAAGCAGTTTTCGCATCCGTGATGCGATGCACCGCGAGCAATGCTTTTACAATCTGTCATACGCCAAAAAAAAGCGTTTCTGGAAACAGTATCTCCGACGATCCTTCAGCAAGCGATGACTTCAACCCCGCGCTCCATCAGGCCGGACATCATATGAAGAAATTTATCGACCCCTTCATGATGATTGGATTCACGGTCCTGATACCGGTGATGTTCGGCTCTGCAAGCATTGTTCCGACGAAAACATCCGGATTGTATTCAAACAACCTTTCCGATATCTTTATCCCGCCCGAACACAGGGCATAAGCGTCTGTTTCGTCCTATCGTACTGCGACCGGGATTCATGTTCCAAGCTCCTGTTTTCGCAGAAACGATACCCTGCAAAATCAAGGAAAAACATGCAATGAATCAGAAGGAGGTTCTATGAAGATTGATACCATTGAATATGGCGGGCAGAAATCCGCCGGTATAAGACATCTGTGGTCTATGATGAGTGCCATCGTTCTCGTGATGGTGTTTTTGATAGGATTCGGGTGTGTTCCGGACACCAGTACCAGTTGTAATTCAGGACAATGCCTGGGTTCCGACGGTAATTGTTACTCGTGTTCTTCAGGTTATTGTACAACGTCGCCCAGCGGGAGTTGCAGCACGCCGAACAATGGCGTTTACTGTTGTTCGGGCGGCGGAAGCGGCGGCAGCGGAGGATGCACCGCGAAGTATTGCTGCGGGGGTCTGTACGAGTGCAACGGAGCATGTTATGCGACGTGTACACCGGGATCCCAGCCGTGCTGCACCTCGACCAGTTGTACGTGTTACACGCCGTGCTGTTGAGTGCTGTTGCACTGTAGAATTTCTGTTTGCAGGACGCAGGGGGCCCTGCTGAGTCGGCGGGTGATGATCGGCGCGTCTGCAGCACAGATTATCGATATGAAAGATAATGTTTTAGAGAGGAGGATCGTTTCATGAAAGATAGTTTTATAGCAGGGATTGCGACTATTGTGGCTGCTGTAGTGTTAGGGGTATTCATCTTGTTTTCTGCCAGGGAAATAAGAACCGGTCTGGAGCGAGGGTCCGTGCAAACGGCCCGCACCATGATGCCGCCCCCTTCGCAGGTCATGCCGGCGGCCCAGCCGCACGGGGATGCTTCGAAGCTCACGATTGGCGACAGCCCGTACGAAGGAAAGAAGAACGCCCCGGTCACCATGTTCGAATGCTCGGATTTTCAGTGTCCGTTCTGCGCGCGGTTCGTACATGACACGCTCAGCCAGTTGCGGCAGCATGAAATCAGGGACGGGAAAGTCAGACTCGTATTTAAGAATTTTCCGCTTTCCGGACATCAATTTGCAGAACAGGCCGCAGAGGCGGCGGCGTGCGCCAGCCGGCAGGGAAAATTCTGGCAGATGCATGACCTGCTGTTCAATGCAAACGGAAGGTTGGATACCGACAGCCTGAAATCATACGCACAGCAGATCGGGTTGAACACACAGGAATTCGACCATTGTCTCGACAGCGGGGAGACGGCCGGCATCGTCAATGCCGATAAGGCCGAATGTGCAGCAGCGGGAGTCCAGGGCACGCCGACTTTTTTTATCAATGGCAAGATGCTGGTCGGAGCACAGCCGTATGAGCAATTCAAAAAACTAATCGGGGAAAATAATTAAAGGGAGAACCTATGAACACCAAAACATTCTTGAAGACAACCATATCCGGAGCACTGTTGCTCATGACCGCCATAATTCTCGGAATAGCAGGAAGTACTGGCAGGGCTGCAGCTTCCTCTACTGGTAAAGCGCCTCTTCCACCGGTCGTCCAGTTTACGCCTCATGCAGGGTATCAGTATTTTGCGGATCACCAAACCTTTCTCGGCATAGCGCCCCCTGCACACATGCCCTATACCTTTACCTACGCCATAACAGATACCACCGGTACCTGGACAACCACAGCCACGGTTTCCTGCTTCCAGATGAGGTTTGTTTCAGGTGTAGCACCGGCAGGAACAGTTGCCGGCACACCAACGTTCAGCTGGACAGGGATCCATGATCCGAAGGCGGTCTACGGGGTGGAGCTCAATGACAGCACCGGGAAACGGATCTGGAGCAACCATGCTATAGCAGGGACATCCATCGTTTATGATGGTCCTGCACTGACCCCGGGGACGACATACACATACTACGTGCTCGTAGAAAGCAGCAGTACCTGCAGTGAGCAGGCCTCATCCTTTGTTACCGGGAGCTTTACCTATAAATAACGAGCACGCACTGCACCGCCGTTGACTGACGGTGCGGAAAAGGAAAACGTTGCAGAGCGTCAGCCGGCGAATTTCCAGCGCCGATGATGCAGTCTTCTCTTGCTCACCCCCTTCATCAAAGGGAGACGTTATGGGAGAGGAGGAATATTGCACATGCCGGCGCTGTTCCCTTTGTCAAGATTAAAGACCTGACCCCGGCCGTGACCC
>JAJYYW010000044.1 GCA_021800575.1 bacterium | reverse complement strand
GCATGATTACCGAGCCCCATCATGATTCAGGCGGCGGATTTGTTCCTCCCAGGAGCGGGAGCATTACCGTAGCGCTCGCAGGTAATCCAAATGTAGGTAAAAGCACTATATTTAATATACTTACCGGACTGAACCAGCATGTCGGAAACTGGCCGGGGAAGACGGTAGAAAAAAAAGAGGGCTACACCGAGTATGAAGGAAACACCTATAAGATTGTAGACCTCCCGGGCACGTACAGCCTGTCTTCAGGTTCCATAGAAGAAACCATCGCAGCGTCCTACATTGTTGAACAAAAACCGGATGTAGTGGTCTCCATCATAGACGCATCCAATCTCGACAGGAACCTCTACCTGCTTACCCAGATTCTCGAAACGGGTGCGAGAGTTATCATAGCACTGAACATGCTTGACCTTGCCGCATCAAAAGGGGTTGAGATTGATGTCAAAAGGCTTGAAACGCTGATAGGCATACCGATCGTGCCCATTGTTGCCGTCAAGAACAAGGGTATTAAAGAGCTGCTGTCCGCGATCGGCGAACTTGTCTATAACAAGAGGACCTTCCAGCCTGCACCGCTTCATTACTCGAACACGATCGAAGCGCTTATCCGCGAGATCAGCAGAAGACTGGGCAGCTATGCAGTGCCGTTGGGTGCCCCGCAGGACGATCCGGCACGGCACCGCCCGCCTCATTATGAACAACAGCACACCCCGGCCTTCAGCAACCTGCGATGGACTTCCCTGAAAATACTCGAGGGCGACGAGCATGTCGCCGGCATGCTGAAGTCCCTGCTCAGTGCAGAAGACGACCGGTTCATCAAGGAGGTCCAGGAACGCGCCGAGAAACTTATCGTGGAGGTCGCCGATGCACGCTACGACTGGATACACCGGATCACGTCTGGTGCAGTAACACCCCTCACGCTCAACATTATCACGTTCACGGACAAGCTGGACCATCTTCTGACCAACCAGTTTCTCGGGCTGACATTCGTCGTTCTGGTCCTCGGGTTCATATTCTGGGCAACGTTCGGCCTGAGCAACCCGCTCATGGCGTTGTTGAGCCGCTCCTTCAGCCTGCTGGACAGGGTATCCGTCAACCTGCTCGGGACAGCGCCTGAATGGGTCAAGGGACTGCTCATCAACGGCGTCCTCGGCGGGGTGGGCACGGTCGCCTCGTTTTTCCCCCTCATCTTTATCTTCTTTATCTTCCTCGGCATCCTTGAAGATACAGGCCTGCTCGCACGCTCAACGTTTATCATGGACAGGGTCATGCACGTGCTCGGCCTTCACGGGAAAAGCTTTATATGCCTGCTGGTTGGTTACGGATGCAATGTGCCCGGTGTCATGTGTTCCCGGGTCATGGACAACGAGACAGACAGGAAGCTTTCCGTGCTGATCAACCCATTTATCCCCTGCTCCGCGCGGTTCGTGGTCACCAGCCTGTTCGTCAGTGTATTTTTCCCGGCCCATGCAGCGCTCGTCATGGTATCCGTGATAGGCATAAGTTTTGCCGTTGTCGTGCTCACCGGCCTTCTGCTGCGTAAGACCGTACTCAAGGGAGAACGTTCGCCGCTGATCATCGAGCTGCCCCTGTACCGCAAGCCGAACGTACGTACCGTCGGTCTGTACGCATGGAACAAGACCGTCAGCTTCTTCAAGAGGGCAGGCACCTATATTGTTTCCTTCACGATCGTCATATGGTTTCTGTCCCACTATCCCGGCGGCACCATCGATCAAAGCGTCCTGGGCATGATCGGGAAGTTTATCGCACCGGCCGGCGCGCTCCTGGGGTTCGACTGGCGCATCCTGGTTGCCCTGATAACCGGGTTTACGGCGAAAGAAACCTCTATCGCAACCCTGAGTGTATTGTACAATGCATCGAATGAGGCTGCTCTCGGCACCGCGCTCAAGCAGTCGATCAGCCCGCTGGTGGCGTACGTGTTCATTATTTTCCAGACACTGTACATACCGTGCCTTGCGACGGTCGTTACCATGAAGCGGGAGCTGCGTGACAACAAGCTGCTCGCCATCGGTATCGTGTATCCGCTGCTCGTGGCGTTTCTTATCAGCTTTGCGATGTACACCATAGGCCGTATCCTGTGAGCAGGAGCCCGGCCTCTTCAAACATTTGATTTTATCGGACGATCCATATACCGTAACAGAGAAACGATACGGTCCAGAGGAGCGGGAGCCGCATACGCGGTGTATGTATGAAAGAAACATTTTCCGGCAAGAGGGTTCTGTTTGTTACGGGGAAAGGCGGTGTGGGCAAGAGCATGCTGTCTGCGGCGCTCGGCATATCGTTCCACAGGGCAGGGCACCGGCCGCTGCTGGTGGAGTTTTTTCCGGACAGGCGGCTCGAGCACATATTCAAGATCAAGGCTGAGCCGTACCAGGAGACCGGGATTGAGAAGGGCTTCACCTACATCAATATATCGCCGTCAGATGCGCTCGCAGAGTACATCAGGCGCCAGCTGGTCCTCGACGTGATTTCGAAGTTCGTGATCAATACGAAATTCTACCGCCATTTTTCAAATACCGCACCGGGGCTCAAAGAACTCGTTGCGGTCGGCAAGCTGTACGACCTTGAAAAAAAGCGGGACGACGAAGGTGCCTACCTGTACGATCCGATCATCGTGGACTCGCCCCAGCTCGGTAAATTCGTACCGTTCATCAGGACCCCCCAGAGTGTCATGAACATGTTCAGGATAGGGCCGGTCCGGAAAGAGGCTGAAAAGGTGAACAGCCTGATCCTGTCGGACCGGTGTTCGGTCGTTATAGTCAGCACGCCGGACGAGATGGCCATCACGGAAGCGCTCGAGGCAAAACGAGAACTCGCGGCCATGAGTCGTCCGGCACTGGGGGCCATCATCGTGAACATGGCTGTGTCCGGCACGATCAGCATAACAGATACCGGGTATTACAGGACGAGGCTGAACACGATCGCGGAGAACCAGGCAGCCCAGGAGGCGATCCTGGGTGCCGTGGAGGTATTTATTACCTATGCAAACATCGAAAAAAAGGCTGTCCGCGGGCTCAACGATGCCATTAAAGGGATACCCGTGCTGACCCTGCCGTTCATGGAGATGGACGAGGACGAGCTGTCCGTGGCAGACTCCCTGTCATTCTCTGTCGACCCCCTGGTAACCGGTGCGCCATGAAGGAACAGCCCGAAGTCATTGTCTGCGTTGGTACCGGCGGGGTCGGGAAGACGACCGTATCCTCTGCCATCGGCATGACCGGAGCGCTCGGGGGAAAAAAGACCCTCGTCATGACCATCGACCCTGCGAAGCGGCTTGCGCAATCCATGGGCATCAAGGAGCTGAAGAATACGCCCACGCCGGTTCCGCTCAAAGCACTCCAGCAGTGCGGCCAGCCCATCCGGGGAAGCCTCGACGCCATGATCCTCGAGACGCAGACCACGTTCAACAACCTTATCAAAAAGTATTCTTCCTCGCCCCAGAAGGCAGACGCCATACTGAACAACAGCTACTATCACTACGTCTCCGGCGAGCTTGCCGGTTCCGAGGACTACATGGCGATGGAAAAGCTGTACGAGATCAAAAAGGATTACGACTACGATCTCATCGTCGTCGATACGCCGCCGGCACGTCACGCCATCAATTTTCTGACCGCCCCCAACCGGCTCATCCAGCTGATAAGCTCCGGGGTACTCAAATGGCTTATCCGTCCTTCGACGAGCATGAGCATGATTGGGTTCAACATCCTCAACCGGGCGCCGCAGAAGATCGTGAAACTCCTGAAGAGCTACGTGGGGCTGGAGATCGTGGAAGAACTTACCGAGTTTTTCAGCGAGTTCAATGACCTGTACTCCGGATTTAAATCCCGCGCAAAAGAGGTGCACGATCTGCTGGCGTCACCCCGGGTCCAGTTCTATATGGTGACCGCGCCCACCCGGGAGGCCATCGAAGAGGCCGTCTACTTCTACAGCATCATGAAGGGATACGAGATTCACTTCGCCGGGTTCATCGTCAACAAGATACATCCGCTCCTGTACAACGATGCCGGACGGGCACAGAGCAGCAGGATCATCCGAACCCTGGATCAGGACGATCCGCTGCGGATAACGCTCGAGCAGACCCTCACCATGGACAGCATAGCCCTCCACGATCAGGAGTTGATTGCCTACCTGAAGTCGAAGGTCCGGTCGCAGAAAATCGCCTATTACCTGTCCTCACTCATCATGGACAGGGAATTGATGAACCTGTGCTCCCTGGTGACGATAGCGCAGGCGCTCGACGGGATCCTTGGATGAGCAGCAGATCAGATATTGCGAAGAGCGCCGGGGTCGTGAGCATGATGACCCTCGCGAGCAGGATCCTCGGTCTTATCCGGGACATCAGTTTCGCCTACTTCTTCGGTGCGGTTACATCCGCGGATGCTTTCTTTGTCGCATTCAGGATTCCCAACCTCCTGCGCAGGCTTGTGGCCGAAGGCGCCATGAGCAGCGCCTTTATCCCGGTGTTCACATCCTACCACACAAGGTACGGAGACGAAGAGGAGAAGAAGGTGTCCGATATCACGTTCACCTATCTGCTCATCGCCCTGCTTGTGCTGTCCGTGCTCGGCGTGGTTTTCTCGAAGGAATTGATCTATCTGTTTGCCCCGGGATTCGAGCTGCATCCTGAAAAATTCAGACTGACCGTCATGCTCAACCGGATCATGTTCCCCTTCATCCTGTTTGTGAGTATCGTGGCGCTGTGCATGGGGCTGTTGAACTCGCTCAAGCATTTCTTTGTTCCGGCGCTGTCCCCGATCATCCTGAACATATCCATTATCACGTTCATCTTGATCGCCAACCACGGACGTCACGCGATCCTGATCGTTGCGGCGGGCGTGCTCGTGGGCGCCGCGCTTGAGCTGGTGCCCCAGCTCATCCTCATGCACCGGAAGGGATTCCTGTTCTCCCTGAACTTCGATTACCGTCACCCCGCCTTGCGGGAATCGCTGTTCCTGTTTCTGCCCATGATGTTCGGTGCCGCGGTGTACCAGCTCAACGTGTTCGTGAGCAATGTGCTCGCCTCCTTTCTCAGGACCGGCAGTATTTCCTACCTGTACTACGCATCGCGGCTGTTCGAGTTTCCGCAGGGCATCTTCGCCGTTTCCATTGCCATTGCGGCCCTGCCCGCCATGTCGAGGGATACGGCGGGCGAAGGTGTTTCCCGGCTCAAGGACTCCCTTGCTTTTTCGCTCAGGCTCCTGAACTTCGTTACCGTGCCCGCAACCGTGGGGCTCATCATTCTCGCGCGTCCGATTATTGATGTCCTCTTTCATCGGGGATCATTCAGCATGTCCGATACCCTGGCGGTTTCTTCGGCATTGCTGTATTACGCCGTCGGCCTGTGGTCGGTCGCATTCTCCCGGGTCATCACCCAGGCATTCTACGCACTCAGGGACGCCAAGACCCCCGTGGTCATAGCGTTTTTCACGGTCGTCATCAACCTGCTCCTCAGTATCTGGCTCATGAATACCATGGCGTACCGGGGACTTGCGCTGGCAACGAGCATCTCGGCGTATTTCAACACGTTCTACCTGCTGTTCGCACTCAGGAGAAAAATCGGCAACATCGGGCTCACAACGATCATGGTTTCGTTGCTCAAAGCTGTTGCAGCGTCTGCGGTGATGGGGGTGATCCTGGAGCTGGTGTTCAGGAGGAACATCCTCAGCACCCTTCACTACGGTGCGCTCAGACTGGCAATCCTGCTGTTGTGTGCTATCCTCGCCGGAATAATTTCGTACGGCGTTGTTGCATATCTTCTCGGGATCGAAGAGCTGCACGATGCCCTTGCCATGCTCAGGCGAAAACTGTTCCATTGATTGAACGGTACCCGCAAACGTATGGAATCAACTGCTCCTGATGTTTTCCGTTTGTATCCCGACTCGTGTAAACTTTAAAACAGCATGAACGGGGAGAGCGGCTGGTCCGTGACCCGCAGTCTACTGATCTCGTACGGTGTCGGTAAGAGTGCCTTGATCACCGCGTCGCTGTGGAGCAGCAGGGCATGGTCAAACTCCCACCGCTGGACAAGCGTGTTCCCGTTGTACAGCTCGACGATGCGCGGAAGTGTCGCCGCTGTTTGCGTGACATCGCCGGCTTGCGTGATCAGGGAGAGGTCGCCGGCGTTGGCCGCTGGCTTAGGAACAGCAGTGGCGGCGAGCAGACCGGCACTGGTCATGTAATCTTTTACCGCGGACAGGATGACAGTGGTGCCTGCGGTAATCCGGTACATGAGAGGGACCGTGTCCTCGTTGTCGATGAACAGCTGGTCTGCATCCGTGCCGATGATATACGCAGCCCTGTTGTTTGCAAGCCCGTACGCGACCGCCGCCTGGTTGACGCCGATCTCGTTGAAGACCCGCCCGGGGTTGTCCGACAGATACAATGCAAACAGCACCGCTGCGACATTGTTTTGTTCAAAAATCCCGACAGGAGAGGCCAGTCGAACGCCGTTCACCAGGGTGAACTGATGAATCCCCGCATTGATAAGGGTGATGTGCGCCCGTGGAAACAGGTAATCCTGGCGCAGGGTGCCGTTCGCCGTGACGATGATCCGGCAGGGGACCGGCGTGTTGCTGTAAGCCTTTCCCAGGTTGAAAAACGCCGTGCCGTTGAGCACGAGCACACCCAGGCCATTCTGCGCCTTCATCAGCGAGGCCATCTTTGAGGCAGGAATGATGAACCCCGCAAACACAGCGAGTGCCGCGCAGGCGAGCATAAATTTTTTCATCGGGTATATCCTTTCAGGTAATCGACGAGCTTGTCCTTTATCTCCGGCCGCTTCATGGCGTACGCGATATTCGCGAGCAAAAAGCCGAGCTTGTCGCCGCCGTCATACCGCTCTCCTTCAAAGCGGTATCCTATCATGCCGTTGTGCTTTAACAGGACCTTCAGGCCGTCCGTGAGCTGTATCTCTCCGCCGGCACCCGTGGGTATGTTCTCGAGGATATCGAAGATCTCCGGGGTCAGGATGTACCGCCCGATGATCGCGAGGTCCGACGGTGCTGTCTCGGGTGAAGGCTTTTCAACGACGTCGTCGAGCAGATAGACCCTGTCATCTGCCTGTGTTCCCTTGATGATGCCGTAGCGCGATATGTCTTCCCGCGCGACCTGCTGGACAGCGATGATCGGCTTCTGATACCGCTCATACACCTCGACCATCTGCTGAAGGCACGGTCTTTGTGCATCGATGATATCGTCGCCGAGGATGACCGCGAACGGCTCATCGCCGATAAGGTGCTTTGCCTGCAGGACCGCATGCCCGAGCCCCAGGGCCTTTTTCTGGCGGATGGACACGATCTTGATCATGTCCGACAGGCCCTCGATGAGACCAAGGAGGCCGTTGCTGCCCTTTTTCCGCAGTGTGTCTTCAAGCTCGTAGTTGATGTCGAAGTGGTCCTCGATCGCCTCTTTTCCGTGGTTCACGATGAGGATCACCAGTTCTATGCCCGAGAGCTTCGCCTCTTCAACGATGTACTGGATCATGGGTTTGTCCACGATCGGCAGCAGCTCTTTCGGCACCGCCTTGGTCACCGGTAAGAACCGCGTTCCGTATCCTGCCGCCGGTATGATCGCTTTTTTGATCTTCATGAATTGTTCTGCCTCTCCTTTAGTGTTCGCCCGCAGGCTTCATGAACCGCTTGTCCAGAAGGTACTCTGTCTGTACGTGTTTCAGGGATGCACCTATCGACTCCTTGAGCGCAGGGTGGTCCTTCTCAAGTTCCTGAATCATTTTCCTTATTTTCTGTCGGTTTGTCAACTGCGGCATCATGGAAACAGGACACTGCGGGTCGATCAGTGGCGCCTCCATCGCCGCGGCGTACGCGAGCGCGGCGTGCGCCTTTACGTACAGCAGGGGGCGTATCACCGTGACCTTGTAGTTGTCCGATATGCTGATCACGGGCATTGCCTTGATCCTGCCGTTGAAAAAGATATTCATGAGCAGCGTTTCGATGAAGTCGTCCATGTTGTGCCCGAGTGCAATCTTGGTGCACCCGAGTTTCGATGCCGAGTTGTACAACACGCCCCTGCGCAGCCGTGAGCACAGCGAGCACAGGAGTTTCCCACCCCTGTTGTGTTCGAGTGCGGTGCGCAGTATCTGTGTGTGTTCGACGTGGTAATCATACCCGTGCTCCCGGAGGTAGGTTTCAACGAGGCCGCTCTTCATGCCCGGTGCCCCGGTGTCGATGTGGAGTGCGGTCAGCGTATACCTGACTGGCGCCCGGCGGCGCAGGACCTCAAGAGCGTCCAGCAGGGTGTAGCTGTCCTT
>JAJYYW010000043.1 GCA_021800575.1 bacterium | reverse complement strand
AGATGCGCAGGATTGCCGGCGGCGTGCGCGTCGCCGTACTCGTGGACCAGTTCGTCGATGACACCATGCCCGGTACGGCGGGGCAGGAAGGAACACTGTCATACTTCCTGCAGACGGCGCATGAACTTAAAGCCGCTGCGATCAATGCATCGTACGGGATGCTCGATGCTGCACGCGTCCAGCGGATCCATGACAGCGGATTCGAGGTGAACGTCTATACGGTCAATAACGAAGAACTTGTGAAGATGCTGATGAACCAGGGCGTGGACGGTTTCTTTTCCAATTATCCGGACAAGGTACGTGCGGTGATCGAACGGGAGATGCAGCAGAACAGAACACGATGATGTTTATCATAACAGCAATAGCAGCGCTTGCCCTTTTTTTGTACGGTATCGATCTTATTAATTCAAGCCTCAGCAAGCTCTTCAGCGAACAGATAAAAAAGTTTCTCACCCTTGCATCCAAGAGTGTCCTCGGAGCCATCCTGATCGGGGGTGTTGTCACCATCCTTATTCAGAACAGCAACACCCCGGTAGTCATGCTCATGGGGTTCGCAACATCGCGTCTGATCGACCTGCGGGGGGCAATCGGGGTGATCCTCGGAGCTGATATCGGCTCCACCCTGACGGTCCAGCTCCTGTCGTTCAATCTGTACGGCTTCGGCCTGTTCCTGATAGCCGCCGGTTTTCTGACCGGCATCATCGTCAAGGGACCGAAGGCCCGTGCCGTGGCAAGCTTCTTTACGGGCCTTGGTTTTATCCTGTTCAGCATGAACCTGCTCAATAAGCTCATGGGTACGATCGAACCGCAGCACAGCGGCCTCCTCAGGCTGGTCCTCCACGACCCGTTCGTCGGTTTTACGGTTTCCCTGCTCCTGACCTCGGTTATTCAGAGCAGCGCGGCAACCATCGGCATCACCATCTCGCTGGCAAATGCCGGCTTGGTGGACCTCGCCCATGCCCTGCCCATCATACTGGGTGCGAATATCGGGACCTGTTCAACCGCGGTGTTCGCAATGTTCAGGGCGGACCGGGCGGGCAGGCGGGTTGCGATCGCCCATCTCACCTTCAAGGTCATCGGCGTCATCATTATTGCTCTGTTTTTTGATCCGTTCGTGCACCTGATGTCTGCCACCTCAGCCACCGTGGCACACCAGATAGCGAATGCCCATACGCTGTTCAATATTCTCATTACGATCGTGATAGCACCGTTTGCCGCGGTGGTTTCCCGGGTTTTTGACCGGTACGTGAAAACCGGGAAAGAGCTGGAGCTGCCCGGCATACCGCGGTATCTCGACGATTCCGTGCTGTCCACACCGTCCCTTGCGTTCGATTACGCATTGAAAGAGATCGTCAGGCTGGCACAGTACGTCTATTCCATGCTGACCATCTCCTACGGTGCACTGTCGAAAAATGATCTGTGGAGTTCGAACGAGTTGAATGCAATGGACGATGCAGTGGAAAGCCTCGCATCGAAGATCAAGCTGTACACGGTCCGGGTATCAGCACCCACGGAGCTGACACAGGCCGAGGCTTCCTATCAGTTCGAGCTCATCACCTACGTGAAGAATTTCGAGGTCATATCGAGCATTATCAGCCAGAACCTGTCGTCCGAAATAGAAAAGAAGACGATCGGCGGATACCGACTTTCGGACGAGGGATGGCTCGAGATCAAGGGCTACTTCGACGAGGTCATGCAGTTCTTCAGGGACATCGTGGCTGCCATCGGAAGCAACGATTCCGGGATGGACGCGGCGCTGCGGGAGCGGAAGAAGAAACTGGCGCAGGAAGAGCTGCTCCTTCTCAAGCACCATCTCGGCCGGCTCAACAAACAGTACGCGGAGTCCATCGAGACCAGTGCCATGCACATAGAGATCGTGAGTATTCTGCGGCACATCACATCCCAGCTTGCCTATATGGTCAAGCCCATCAACCTCTGAACACTTTCCAGCCGCGCCTGCGGCGCGTGCACAGGAGATGCTCCCGGCGAAGTTTGTTCATTCGCTCTTGAAAAGCAGGTTTATTGAGACAGCGATATGTTGTCCAGGTAAAACCGGATGCGCTGGTCCCAGGGAATGTCCGGCGTATGTGCATCCACGTAGAATACCGGCGTAACCTCGGTGAAGCCGGTGCCCGAGACCACAACACCGATCGTCGACCAGGCGTACGGCGTCAGAGACGATGGAAGCGGGCTGTCGTAGATGATTGTTCCGTTGGCGATCAGCCTGAGGTGAACAAAGTCCGTGGCGCTCCGGTAAGCGCCGGACGGCGTATACACGACGTCCGGGTAGACGTCGAACGACAATTTCTGAGCGGTATTGAGAGCGACGGGCTCATCCATGCCCGCGGTGACCAGGGCGGTTACCGGCAGTCCTGCCTGCAGGGCGAGGCTGTTCAGGGTGAAGCTGACCAGCATAGACGGGGCTGTCGTGTCCTTGATTGTCTGCTCAGGCAGGACAACACCGTCGCCGAGTGCATTGTCAGGGTTCGGGAATGTATCGGGCACGCTGTTCGCAAAACAGCCCGGATTGTCGGGATCCGTGCACGCCCCGGTACCGGACGCCGTTATCGTAAAACTCGAGAGTGTACTGATATCGCCCTGGATACCGCTGCTGCCCACTGCCTTGATGCCGTACCACCAGGTACCCTGCGGCAGTGCGGTGGGCAGGGTATACTGCGTGAACGGAATGCCGTTTACCCTGAGGGTAAAATCTTCGGGCATGCTCCGGTAGGGCGAAACAAAGATGTCATAGGACAATGCACCCTGCACGGGGTTCCAGGCCAGCGTGACGGTGTCCCCCTGCGTGGTCTCGGTGGTGAAGGACGGCTGGCCGAGGAACGGCATAGTGACATGATCGATCGCATACATCAGCCTCCGCGTTGTCATGCCCATGCCATCGACCATGGCTGTATACGGTTCGTCTTTAATGTTCACCACACCGTAATTGCTGTTCTCGCCGTCGAACCGTCCTGTTGCTGGCTCATCAGCCCATTCGAACCAGTGGAAACCGGCGAAAAATGAAATGCCGTTGACCTTCATACCGAGCAGCTGCGCGATGTCGTCCCGGTAGTACTGCACACGGTCGCTCTGCCCGTTGACCGTGAGCCCTGCGCCCCGCGAATCCGGCAGTCCCGCGTCATCGCCGCGTATGCTGAATTCCGACTGGAGAAACGGTTTGCCGTCCGGGTTGTCCATGGTGCTCGAAGTGAGCATGTTGTACCACCGCCTTACCGGGTCGCCGAGCAGGCCGTTGGATTCGGGATTGCTCAGCGCGAAATAATCGTTCACACTGATCACATCGCAGTAACGGGCCGCAGCCTCGACGACCTGGTCGGGCGCGTACGAGGCGAACCGCGCACAGAGATTGAGGTGGTTCGGGTCGACGGATTTTATGGCGCTGTTGGTGACGGAAAAATACGTGGACGCTATGACAGAAAGAAACGCATTCTTATCAGCCTGTATCTGCGGGTCCTGTGCGTTGTTAGGCAGCTTGGTAATATCGAGCAGATCAGTCCAGCTCGTGAAAGATGTACCGTAGAGCTGGTTGAGCCTGGCAAGCGTGTACCCCAGTGTTTTCTGCAGGAAGATGTTGACCCAGTACTGTTTGCCGGCATACGCCGGGGGCAGCGCGATGAAATCATCGGCGAGCGTGTAGTTTGGATTATAGATGAGCTGGGCGCCGCCGAACCAGGAGAGTTCATTGTCGATAAAATAGCCGATGAGCGAGGGGTCGTTCACATATCGCGGACTGATAGATGCCTGCGCGTACGCGTATGCGTCTTTCTGAAACCTCGGGTCGAAGACATCCGGGAAATTCGATGAAAAACCGCTGCTTGCCGACGGACAGTTGTCAGCGCCGAATCCTCCCTCCACGCCGCCCGCAAAGCCGAGGATAACGGTGTAGGGCAGGGCGTCGTGGAACGCGGTCATGCCATCGTCAGACCATGCACCGAGCGTGTTGAACCCGAGTTCCTGGTACCGGGTGATAACCTCCTGGGCCCATTGCTGGGCAGCGTATTGCGAAAAGGTCGAAGGGAACAGGGACAAAAGGTTGTTGGTGTACTCGGAATAACCCAGGAAAGGGGCATAATCGCCTGAAAACGTGACGTGGTCTGCACCGAGTGAAAAAAACGGATGGTTATCAGGGTCCACGAAGAGCCACCGGTTGTCGATGAGCTGTGTCCTGAAGAATCCCGACGTATTGTTGCCGTACAGGCTGCTAAGCCCGCCGTAGCGATCGAGCTGAAGTGGAGGCAGAGAGCCGCCTGACGAGCTTCCTGAACAGCCGGAAAGAGCGAGCATAAACAGTACCTGCAGTGCCATGCTTACAAAAAAAATGTTTTTTGTAACACCCATACACAGTGTCTTATCCCGGAATTGTCTGTTTGTCTATAACCTTATCTGCAGTCATCGTGTTGACAAAACGGGAGGGGATAGTATGGTTTTGTGCAGGAGGTGTGTATGGTTCAGGTCGATGTGTTCTGGTCGTATGCAATCGGGGCAGGGTTCGCTGCATCAGCGGCAAAGCAATTGAAAAAGGAGTACGATAGCACGCCGCGGCGCGGCACGTTCAGCAGTCCATACTTTGTGTATACGGTCGTTTTCCTTGCGTGTCTTTTTGCACCGTCTGGTATCTATCTTCTCTGGCATTTTCCGCAGTGGGAAACCATGCAGGTCGCTGCATCACGGTCGTCCCTGCCGGCGTGGCTCGTCATGCTGTTCGCCATCACCAACGTTACGCAGGGTATTCTGGGCTACTGGGTTGCCCACATATTCATCCGCAAGGGGAAATTCGGGGCCGCATGGCTGCAGGTGCTCATCGGTTACTTCTTCATGTTCTTTATCCTGATCTACGGGTGGGACGGAACGGGTTGGCAGAGGTTCCTGTACGATGCGTCCATGCACCAGGGCAAGCTGTGGTCGCCGGGCCTGTACGACGGCGCCGCTTTCCTCACCAGTCATGTCGCCTTTACCCTGTACGGCATGGGCATTATCATCGGGCCCTTTCTGCTGTACCCGATGATACGGTGGATGCGCGAAGGTTAGGCGTTCAACTTCTGCCCGGTCATGTACCAGGTCATGGCGGCAACTGATTGCGCGGCCGGTATGATGTCCGCAAAATTGAGAAACCCGTGGATCAGCCCCTTTGCGCGTATGCCTGTCGCTAAAACGCCGGCATCGTACAGGTGCGAAAGGTACATCTCTCCCTGGTCACGCAGAGGGTCGTGTTCGGCAGTGACGACGATGGTCTCGGGCAGACCGGCAAGGTCGTTGCGGATGATCGGTGCGAACAATGGATTGAAAAAATCCTGTTCCGAGTTGAGGTACAGCCTGCCGAACCACTCGATGGACTCCTTGGTTAAGAAATAGCCTTTGCTGTATTCGCGCAGGGATTCCGAAAAGAGATCAGGACCGAGTGCAGGGTAGAACAGCGTTTCGAGTCTCGGCAGGTTGACCTTATTGTCCTTCAGGCGCAGACCGGTCACGACCGAGAGGTTTGCGCCAGCACTGTCGCCTGCCAGTGCAATGCGGTCTTGTGCTACGCCGAGCATGTCCGTGTTTTTCAAGACCCACAGATAGGCCTCGTACGCATCGTCGACTGCGGCAGGAAATTTGTGCTCGGGTGCGAGCCGGTATTCCACGGAAAGCACCTTGCATCCGGAATTTTTTGCCGCCGTCCGTGCCACGCCGTCGAACAACTCGATATCGCCGAAGATGAAGCCGCCGCCGTGAAAGTAAAGGATGAGCGCGTTGCTGCTGCCGCGGGGTTCGTAGAGCCTGCACGGTATGGTGCATCCATGGTGTTCGAACGTGACATCCTGCACGGACTGCATGTCTTCTTTTTTCAGTGAAACCGAGTTGCTGCCCATCATGTTCCGGACGTCTTCGACAGCCATGGTGCTGAGCTCGATGCTCCTGAATATCTCGAGAATCTTTTCTGCAGCAGGGTCAAGTACCATACGCCTAACCTCCTTTGTAGGGAAAAAAATACCAGCGCACGGTGCAAAAAGCAATAAGAAAGGCCGCGTTCCGGGATAGTGCCGAAGAGCTGTTTGAACAGGTCGGCAAGAAAAACTTTCCTCAAAATCTATTGCTGCCCAGGCTGAAACAACAATCAAAAAAATCAGGGACTCTTGTAAAAAAATCAAAGCCTTCGATGAATTGCATGCCGGCTGTTCCTCTGTTGCCCAACACGATTGTGCAGCACCTCTATGCGCATGAAAGCCCGGGAGGAAGCGGCAAGCTTCCTCCCGGGGGATCAACGCCCATTGACGATCCTTTCGCATCAGGGTATACAATACGGTAAGGAGCAGGTGCTTTTGCAGCAGGAAGCGCTGATGCTTCACAGAAAATGAGATGCAATGCCTGACATTGTTTGGATACTTGAGAGAACCGGCGACACCAAATTCCCGTACCGCCTGAGCATTCAACAGGGCGATGCTGTCCTGTTACGCCTCAGGGTACAGGACAAATGGCCCGGCGCCCGGGGCCATATTTTTTGTATGCGCGAAGAACTCAGACAATGGCCGGATGTTCTTGAAGAGATAGAAAGAGTCCCTGTTGTGTCGCTGAACCGCTACGGCAAGAGACTGGCTGTCATCCTCGACAGGCCGATCAATAAACGATGTGACTTTCTGTTCCTGACGAAACGGTATAAAACCCATGACGGAGAATACGAACAGGTGTTTTGGCGTACCCAGCAAGGACTGAAACAGCACCGGCCAAAGGTCATATTGACAGCCAACGGTAATCCCCTGTTACACATAATCATCGATAGAAATGAAAAATATCCCTGGAACTTCCACGGCTGCACGGTCGAGAGATAAGTCCTGCCCATTGGCGACTATGCCCTCATGGATGACGAAGGAATCGTTGCGATAGTGGAGAGGAAAAGCTTCGATAACATGCTGCAGGACTTTATCAAATTGCACAGTATCCATCAGAAGATTGGTGAGTTAGAGGCATATAGGCACAGTGCGGTCGTGGTCGAGGCGAATTACTCGGATTTTCTGAATCCGAAAAAACAGAAGTATTATCCCGCTGCCTTCCTGGCAAAAGCTATTGCAGAGATGTACGCGATGCACCCCCGGATCAACATCGTCTTTGCAGGCAGCCGGAAACTTGCCAATGAATGGGTGCTTCGCTACTTCAGTTCCTTACAATCCCACGAGCAGGATGTGCCGCATAACAAGGTTGCCGAGGTCATGGCGGCCTACGGACAGCCGCCGGAGGCGAAGGGTGGAATTTACTATGACATCAAGAAAAGGGTCATCCGCGAATCACCGCAGGAGTTCCCGATCACCGCACTGAAAGAGCTGTTCCCGGATGTTGCGTTGGCAACCATCCGGAAGGTACTGGTGGATTTACGAAAAGATGGAGACCTTGCATGCAGGGGCAGAGGTAAAAGCAGCACATGGGTGTGGCTCAAACGATCGGTGGAAGAACAACAGCCTTGATACTCACTACGTCGACTCAGCAGGCTCGGGCATAACCGGCTACGGTGCCACAGCAACGGTGATACGCCCGTTTACTTCGAACAGCACTGCTGCAATAACGGTCATAGCGGACAACGGGAAAGGCGGCGGCGCATTCAGCACCACAAACGTATCGAGCGGTGTTATGGTAACAAGCTATACGGTCGGTACTGACCCCCATTGCATAGCGATCGATGCCGCCGGCAATGTCTGGGTGATGAATGATTATAGCCCGGGCACGGTAGCCGAGATTCTCGGTGTAGCTAAAGGCCCGCAGTACTTCCTGTGCTCGTACTTTACCGACACCTCATGCCCGCAGTTCCAGGGCGGCGGGAATTACTGATCGGAGAACAATGCGCTGATTTGCAGGGCGGGGCTTGTTCCCCCCATGTACCTTCTCTTTATCTCTGAGTCCAAAAAGTGAGAAACCCAGGATCCAGAGCATGCAACCGTATCAGCACTTCGAAACAACCCGAAGATCAAGATATTCTGTCAGAGGTTGCATAGTGCCGGGAAAAAACCGAACGTCGCAATCGTGGCGAGTATGAGAAAGCTAATGACCATTCTCAATGCCATGGTACAAGCCGCACTTTGTGATGGTGCGATCCATCGTGATATGGTAAGATACCCTTCATGCTTGGAGAAAAGAGGATCATTTACAAAGACAGGGTTGCCATGGTCACCGGGGCCGGCTCAGGCATCGGCAGGGCGCTTGCAGTGCAGCTTGCGGGGAAAGGCGCTCACGTAATAGCTGCCGACATAAGTCCCGAACGGCTCGAAGCGATCTCCCAACTGATCGAAAAGACGGGAGGCAAGGTCACGCCGGCGGCGCTTGATGTGTCCGATTATGACGCGGTCAAAAAACTGATCGACGACATCTTCGAAAAGCACGGACGTCTCGACTTCCTCTTCAACAACGCGGGTATCGCCATCGGAGGAGAA
>JAJYYW010000042.1 GCA_021800575.1 bacterium | reverse complement strand
CTCCTCATTGATCGTGAGCGCTCCTGCCGCGCTGATGCCCGTATAATACATCTTGTACACGCTCCCGTCTTGTACGACGGTGGGAGCGTATACGCCGGACGCATCAGGACCCGTGCCCGATATGTCGAGAACCGGGGCCTGTGCACCATTGGTGCTGTACGGTATCCACGTTACGCCGTCCGGGGACGTTGCATACCCGATGCGCCACGTCGTGCCGTCATAACCGGAAAACCACATCTTATAGACGCCGTTGTCGTCCAGCACGCTTGGAAAGGCGACGCCCTGGTAGTCCCAGGCTCCGGTCGATCCCGCATTCAGCACCGGTGTGCTGTCAACGGACCAGGTGATACCCTGTGCAGAGGTGGCGTATCCGATACGCATAAAATGGCCGTCGTAACCGGTAAACCACGTCTTGAACTCCCCGCCGTTATACAGGAGGCTCGAAGCGGAAATGTCCGAAGCATAGAAGGTCGTCGGACTGATGCCCATGACAGGATTTCCTGCGTACGTCGTCCATGTCTTGCCATCCGCTGAAGAAGCAAGGCCGATGTTCCAGACAGACCCGTTGCTGCCGGAATACAGCATGTACGTCGTTCCGTTCGCCTGAACGACGGACGGGAATGCCGAACTGCCGGTATCCCACGCAGACCCGGATATGCCCACCACCGGCGCGGTGTTCACCCGCCAAGGAACGGGAAGCACATTGATGCCCATGGACGAGGTCGCCCGCGGTGCGGCGGTGTCCGAGAACGATATGCTCACCGGTCCCTCCCGGTCCAGCCATGCGGTAAACGTTTTCGTGCCGCCAGAAAAACCGGACACCGATGTCGGGGTAATATCGCCCCAGCTCGATCCCAGCGAAAGTGTCCCGCTGTACGTCTGGAGTACCGAGCTGCCGAGCATGGCCGACACGGTTATGGAAAACGGCTGGTCCTCGATTGTCGTGAAGGGAGCTGTTCCGAAAAACGAGGTTGCAAGCACGCTCAGGACCATGGGGACAGCCTTGACCGTCTGTCCTGCAACGACCGTGATCTGCTGGGAGCCTGATTCAAAACCCGTCATGGCAGCGTTAAGGGTGCAGGTGCCCGCAGGGACGCCGGTCAGCGTATAATGGCCCGATGCGTCCGTGTACGCCAGGATCGGAGTGCCGCTGACATACACCAGGACATTTTGAAAGGACGATTGTCCGTCCAGCACAACACTTCCGGTAATACTCCCGGTTGATGAGCCGCCGAGCGTGCTGCCACAGCCTGCAGCGAACATGAAAACACCCACAACGATCCCTGGCAGGAGCCTCTTTGTCTGCATGATCCTAAAACCTCCTGTAAACACTGTACTTTAATGCCCGGTTCCGGTAGTCCCGGTAACTGACATGCGCGTCATTGTTGGCATCGAGTTTCAACGACGAGTACAAACCGACGATGCCCTCGCCGTCGATAATGTCGATGTTGAACCCAACACCGTTGTACCACGCGTACTTCAGGTCTCCGTTTACACCGTCGAAGTAGGTGATGTGAGGATACCCGTTGCTGTCGAGTGCGATCGATGTGTCGGTACCCACCCCGTAGCTGGGATCGGCGATCGTGATGTCCCACCGCTTCAAGCTGTTGTCGTACCATGCACACTTCAACTGCTCACTCGTTGCGTCGTAATAACTGATGAACGGTGTACCGTCGCTGCGCAGCGCCAGGGATGCATACCTGCCCGCATCATCGCCGCTGCCGCCGTCAACGGTCGTGATCGACCATGCCCCGCCGGTCTCATGGGCATACTTCAAGGCGCCGTTCGAAGCATCGTAATATGCGATGGCGGGATTGTCCGACGGATCCAGTGCGAGGGAACTGTAGAGTCCCACCTGCCCGAGAAAATCAACAGTCGTAATGTCGAAACCGGTGCTCGTGCCACGTGCCAGCTTGAGATCACCGTTCGTAAAATCATAATAGCTGATCACGGGCTCGTTGTTCGCATCGATGGCAAGCGAAGCATATCCGCCGACATTCGTATACGTGCCGTCGACCACGGTGATGACGAACCCTGCGCTTGTCCCCGTGGCGAGTTTCAGACGGCCGTGCGTGTTATCATAATAGGCAATGACCGGTTCCTGATTTTTATTGAGCGCCAGGGAGGCGAACATGCCGACATTGTTGCCGCTGCCGCCGTCAACCGTCGTGATGTCCCATGCGTTGTCTGCGGACGACCAGCGCGCAAGCCGCAGGCTGCCGTCGGTAACATCATAATACGCAATGGAGGGATTTCCGGAACTGTCGAGTGCAAGCGAAGTATACTCGCCGACGTCGGCGCTGTTGTCCACAACCTGTGAAGCAAACAGGTTCTGGGTTTGCTGCAAGCCGGATATATCCTTGCCGCACCCGGATGCCACCACGAGAAGAAGAATGAACGCGATTGCCTTTCTCATTATTGCCCCTTTATAATTTTGAATTCAACTCTTCTGTTCTTTGCCCTGCCCGCAGCCGTACGGTTCGATGCAATCGGGAATTGTTCCCCGAAGCCGGCCGCCGTGAGCCGGTCGGCAGCGATGCCGTGCTGCACCAGGTAATCCATGACGGACTGCGCCCTCTTCCTGGAGAGGACCTTGTTGTATACCGGTGAGCCGATATTGTCCGTGTATCCCTCCACGCTCACATGGATCGCCGGATTGTATTTGAGCAAGGTGACGACGTCGTTGAGGATAGGGTACGATTCGCTGACGATCACTGCACTGCCGAGCTTGAAATGGATCGCCCTGGTTATCTCGATCCGCATGCCAAGCTTGTTGATGTACGCATACTTTAGGTGCGGTGTATAGACAGGCGCCGGTTTCGGTGCTACCGGCGGTGGCGCCTGGACAGGAGCCGGCTTGGGCACCGGCCGTTCCACCACCGGGTGTTCCACGGGTGCCGGTTTCTGCACTGCCGGGGGTTGCGGCGGACAGGCCGGCGCAGGCAGCCTCACGACTTCAGGCTTGCACGGAATGATCTCGTAGCCGATTTCGAAGTACAGGTCCCAGGGTGCATACGCATAGGAAGTCGTCGTCGTTATGTCGGAAAGTTTCTGCGGCATGCCGATATCCCCTGCAGCCAGCAGATACAGCCTGCTGGGCAGTTCGACCTTGATACCGGGTGTGATGTAAAAAGGGTTCTGCAAAAATGAAGCACTCCCGAGGGAGGCAAGGCTCGCCTTATAATACGTGTAGGTGGATGCCTGTTCTGTAGAGAACTCGACAAAGGGGTGCAGCAGATTGTGCAGCAGCACACCCTCGATCGATACGTCGCCTATGATCCTGTTATCCCCGCGGATGCCGAGTCCGTAAAGACCGGTCACGTTGTAGGCGTATGGATTGCCCAGCAGGTTGATGGAATTATCCCCGTAGTAACCGAGGTTGACATGTACCAGCAGCGGGGTAAACCGCGAAACAGCGGCAAGGTCGAAGGAAACCAGTAAAAGTCCGAGGTAACTTGTCGCAGATGTGTTGATGCCGAGGCCGTCGGCAGTGGACAGGAACCGCGGCTGAACGAGTGCACCGGCACTGAACCAGTTCGTCAGGTCATAGCTGTACTTGACGGTCAGCCACACATCTCCGTTATTGTGGTACGTGTTCTTGTTCAACGCAAAGGTGCTCTGATAAAGGCTGATGCCGAGGTCGAGCCCCCTGACCACGGAAAAATATCCGAAATCGATATGTGAACTCAGGGACTGGTAGGAATCGACACCCAGAAGATTTGGTGTGTTCACATACGTCAGTCCGCCCGATTCATAGAATCCCGGCTGTGAAACAAAGGCTGACGTCGCATGCTCGAGACCGGACTGACCGATAGCATTTGCATAGGTAGTCCCCGCCCCTGCCAGCAAACAAACAAAAAAAACCGTCATCGCTATAACAAACGTTCTTATTCGCTTCATCGTTTCCTTTCCTTAGGTTTCCTAAGCTCCCGTATGGCTCTGCATCCCGGAGTTGTCCGGGAGAAGAAAAGCACCCTGTCTAATGTTTGTTCCGGATTTTATTGAGGACCCGTTTCCTGCGGACTGCGTAGTAGACGAGCATGAGCAATGCCAGCGAAACGACCAGGAAGACGGATGTAGTGCCGTCGTTCCCGAACGGCACGGTACCGCACCCGCCCGAGGCGCTCGAGGTGACCGTGTAATTGATCGCTTCGACGGACGAGGCATTCCCTGCGGCGTCCACCGCCTTTACGTACAGCGTATGATGCCCCAGGGGGCTGTTCGACACATCGATGGTGGTTTCGCCGGGGCCGAGCGCCGTGAAGGAAGACAGCGTATCCACCGCGTACATGAGATGAGCCGTCGTAACGGCGTTCTTTATGGTAAAGGTGAAATCCGGATAACCGGCCTGTGCAAGGGTCAGCTCCGGCGGTATGGTATCCACGGTAAAGGGTACAGCGCTCCCGGTAACCGTGGCACCGGTCTGCGCATCCATGACCCTGACCTGCAGGGTGTGCTCTCCGTCCATCAGATTATCGAGCCGAATGGTGGTATCCGTTGTCCACAGCGACCAGCCCTGCCACACCTGACCAAAGAGAGACTGGTCGGAGATCCGCCATGAAACCTCTTCGTGCGGCTGCAGGCCGGAATCCAGCGTAAACAGCACCCCTGAACGCGCAGTGATCAGAGGCGGGGCGGTGCCCATGCTCAGCGCCATGGTGTGCAGGGAACCTGTAACGAGGTTGTTGTAACTGAGTACCCCTACCTGCGGCACCGAGAGCGTCGACAGGTTCAGGAGATTCATAAACCCGGTCACGTCGAGATACACGTTGAGGAATCCGCCGGACGGCACGATGTCCTTGATCAGCACGGTAACACCGCTGAACGAGAAGGCAGAGCTCAGCGTGGGCAGGGCAGTGCCGATGAAACTGGTCGCAAGACTCAGCCCCATCTGGATTACGCTGTTCACATTGGACGGATTCGTCAACTCGGACGCAAGGACAACGTCGCTTATCTGCATACTCCCGGGTGTACTATCGATGGCGACCACGAGCATAGGGTTGCCGTTTTGGTCCAGCTTGTTCGTATCGAGATAAACCTTTGCCTTGAGTGACACGTTGGCACTCAGGACAAAGGCATCGGCGTACTGGGTATTGTAGGCTGCGCTCGCGTCCGGGTACGTCTGTGCTTCGTCGACCCCCAGCTGTCCTTCTATAATGATGCCGTTCAGCGTGACCGTGTCCCACGTGTCCTGGGGCGAACCGAGCGTCAGCGTGGGCGCCTGGGTGGGGATGATCTTCAGCACCAGACTGCCGGTATTCGGCAGTTCCGGGATCAACCCTTTGAGCAGTCCTACCGGCAGGGGCGGCGTGGAGATGCACATCATACCGCCCAGGTATACCGCGTATAGCGCCTGGTTGATGAGGTCCTGGGACACACCGAACCCGAGCATCACATCGGTCCTCGAGGTATCGAGCGTCGGCGCGGCTATAGTCGGCGTCGGCGGTGCAGCAATGGGCAGCGGCAAACACGGCGCAGGTCCGGTTGCCGGTCCCACACCGCCGTCGAGGCTTACGTCCAGTGCATTATTGGTGATGTTCAACGCCTGGTAGAACAACGAAGGCCTGATCTGGTATGCCACCGGCGGATAGGTGCCGTGAATGTACAGATTGATATTGATGGTGCTCAGCATCTGGTTGATCTGCGGGATCAGCATGGAATTGATCGCAGAGTTGATTGCCGAGGTTATCGTACTATTGATCAAAGACCAGATAGCGTCCCATGCCCACTGCGGTATGGTAATGCCGCACACGGTGGGCGGCGAAGGCTCTGGTATGGTCTGCAGGTTTATGGTCGGTGTACCTGCGATCTGCAATTTCAGATTATGTCCGTCCAAAACCGGTGCAATGCTGATGCTCACGGATGCATCCGCGTTCAGATTGGAAACGCTGAACCCGCAGCTCGTACAGATCCAAAAGGCCACCGCATGAACAGCTCCGGAGATCTGGTTGATGTATGCGTGGATATCGTTCACGACCAGCGATATGCTCTGGGTTGCCCCGTTCCATGCAAGGTTGAGGTTCGGCTGACTGTTGTATTTCCCCGGAATGGTTATCTGGATGGTAGCGGAATTAATGCCATAGCTGAAACCGGAAAACCCGCCGGGACAGCCGGGATCCGGAATACCTGCAAAGGGAAACGTCGTGGTCAGTCCGGTAAAATTCTGGGATACGTAGGACAGTAACGATTGATAAACGGCAATATTGACGGCGTTGGGCTCCCAGAGAGGAGGTGCAGATGTATCAGCAAACCCTTTACCGCTCAAGAAAACAACTGTTATAAAGAAAATCCCTGTAAAAACAAATAAAATATTTTTCATTATGACAGATGATTATGCTTGTTATCATGTCCGAGCACCGCTGTCAAGAGCTACATCATAACTCTTGAATAACCATCTGCTCTGTGCTTTTGTAGCAGCAGACTATGAAACAGACGAACACGACAGCCGCGATAAAAAACAGGATTCTGGTTACCTGTGCAAAAGGGATAGCCCCGTTTCTCAAGGAGGAGCTTATCCGGCTCGGTTTTCCGGTGCTTTCAGAATCGGTTGCAGGGATCGGGACCGAGGGAACCCTCGAGGACACCCTCAGGCTTAACCTCTGGCTGCGCACGGCACACCGGGTTCTGTTTCTCATCAGGGCATGCGAGGCTTTGGATGCGGACGGCCTGTACCGGGCACTGTCCGGTATAGCCTGGGAAGACTACATTGCCGAAGACGGCTACGTCTGCGTCACGTCGAGCGTCGACAACCCGAGTATCAGAGACTCACGGTACGCCAATCTGAAGGCAAAGGATGCCATTGTCGACCGGATAAACGCCCGGCGCGGGCGGCGCCCGGATTCGGGACACGACCGGAACAGGACCGTGGTCAACGTTTACTGGAAAGGCAGGGAATGTTCCGTGTACCTCGATACCTCCGGCGAAGCACTTTCCCAGCGGGGCTACCGGAAGCTCCCCCTGTCCGCGCCCATGCAGGAAACCCTTGCCGCAGCCGTCATCATGGCAACCGGCTGGAACGGCAGCAGTGACTTTATCAATCCCATGTGCGGAAGCGGCACCCTTGCTATCGAGGCGGCATGGATAGCGCTCAACAGGGCCCCCGGATTATTAAGGAACAACTTCGGGTTCATGCATATCAAGGGATTCAATAAACAACGCTGGGAAAGCCTTCGTACCCGGGCGCTCCAGGAATCGCGGAGGGACCTCACCTGCAGGATCATCGCGACAGACATCAGCAGGCAGGCGATTGAAGCGGCCCGGCAGAATGCCGGACTCGCCGGTGTTGATCGCCTGATAGAATTTTCCGTATGTGACTACAGAAAGACCCCGCTGACCAACGACGGCGGGATCGTCATACTCAACCCGGAATACGGACTTCGCATGGGAACGCCCGGCACACTCGAAGAAACCTATGCGGGTATCGGAGACTTCTTCAAGCAGCACTGCACCGGTACGACAGGCTACGTGTTCAGCGGGAATCTCGAGATGGCCAGGAAGATAGGCTTAAAGACGAAACGGAGGATTCCGTTTTTCAACGGCGGCATAGAATGCAGGCTTATGGAGTACGAACTGTATGCCGGCAGCAAACGGAAAGCCGGTTGAGACGTTTGGTGCAAGTTCTTTTCATCCGCTTGCAATCGAAGGATAGTACGCTATTTTAAATACCTATGGCAGAACAAAACGGCGATACCGCATATAAGTGGTGGGTACTGACGATCGTCATGATCGGCAGCTTCATGAGCGTGCTCGACAGCTCGGGCATGAACATCGCCCTGCCCCACTTTATGGTGGCGTTCGGCATCAACATGGAGCAGGTAGAATGGATCACCACGGTGTACATGCTTGCGTTCGCCATATTCATTTTGTTCGCAACGTGGATGAAAAATCTCATCGGCCTGAAGCAAACGTTTTTATTCGGCCTGTTCTTTTTCGTCCTGGGCTCTTTCTTGTGCAGTTTTTCATGGAGCCTCGACTCCCTGATCTTCTTCAGGGTTATCCAGGCAATCGGCGCCGGGGCAATCACGCCGATCAGCGTGACCATGATATCCGAGGTGTTTCCGAGGGAAGAGCGGGGGTTTGCGCTGGGCATGTGGGGTGCGGGAATAACCGTGGCACCTGCCGTCGGCCCCATGTTGTTCGGGTATATCATTGATCATGTCGGGTGGCGGGCCCTCTTCTATATCAATATTCCGATCGGCGTGCTGACCATCTTCTGGGGACTGACCGTTCTGCGGCCGTCAAGGGGAAATCTGAAGCTCTACAAGACCTTCGATTATCTGGGTTTCATAACGTTTTCCGTGTTTGTCAGCACCCTGATGGTCGCCCTGCAAAAGGGACAGGAAAAGGGATGGATGTCCGGATACATAACCTCGTTATTTGCGGCATCGTACTTTTCGTTTTTACTCTTCGTGATGACGGAGTTCATCGTCAGCCATCCCATCATGGACCTCACCATCTTTAAAAACTATAATTTCACGCT
>JAJYYW010000041.1 GCA_021800575.1 bacterium | reverse complement strand
ACCCGGTGACCGGAGAACGCAATGTCGGCATGTACAGGATGCACGTCTACGACGGCAGGACAACCGGCATGCACTGGCACGTGCACAAGCACGGCGCCGCGCACTTCAGGAAGTACCGTCAGCTCGGCAAAAGAATGGACGTTGCCGTTGTCATCGGGATTGACCCGCACATGATCTATGCGGGAACAGCCCCCCTGCCCGACGGCGTAGACGAGCTTGTCTTTGCCGGTTTCCTGCGCGGACAGCCGGTGGAACTGGTCAAGTGCATCCGTTCGGACATCGAGGTACCTGCACATGCGGAGTTCGTGCTTGAAGGATACGTGGATCCTGAGGAGCTGCGTACCGAGGGACCATTTGGAGATCACACGGGGTATTATTCCATGGAAGACCAGTATCCGGTTTTTCATATCACCGCGATTACGCACCGCAGGGATGCGATCTATCCGGCCACCATCGTCGGTAAACCCCCCATGGAAGACTGTTACATCGGCAAGGCAACGGAACGGCTCTTCCTGCCCCTGATCCAGAAGATCCTGCCCGAGATCGTTGATATCAACCTCCCCATAGAAGGGGTGTTCCACAACATGGCCTTCGTAAGCATCGACAAGTCCATCCCCGGGCACGCGCGCAAGGTTATCAATGCGCTCTGGGGCCTGGGACAATTCATGCTCACCAAGATGATCGTTGTCTTCGACAAGGACGTCGATGTCCAGAATATGAACGATGTTATCTGGAGACTGGGCAACAACGTCGACCCGCAGCGCGACATTATCATCCAGCAGGGACCGGTCGATGTGCTCAACCATGCAGCACCGGAAACCGGTTTTGGCTCAAAGATGGGTATCGACGCTACGAAAAAGACCGCAGAGGAAGGGCACAAACGCACATGGCCGCCGGTCATCGAGATGCCCGAAGAAATCAAGGCGCTGGTCACAAAAAACTGGAAGGACTACGGTTTCGATTGAAGCACCTCTCGTATCAGCAGCTCGCAGACCTTGACAAGGCACGCATCTGGCACCCCTTTACCCAGATGAAGTCCTGGGAAAACGAGGAGATCTTGATCATCGAACGGGGCAGGGGAAATTACCTGATCGATGTGAACGGCAGGAGATACCTCGACGGCGTATCATCGCTGTGGGCCACTGTGCATGGCCACCGGAAGAAAGAGATAGACCGCGCCATCAGGGAACAATTAACCAGGATTGCGCATTCCACCTTTCTCGGCCTGAGCCATCCGGGGGCGATTATCCTGTCAGACATGCTGCTCGAGATCGTTCCGAACAGGTTAAAAAGGGTCTTTTACTCGGACAGCGGCGCAACAGCGGTCGAGATCGCAATCAAGATAGCACTTCAGTACTGGTTCAACAGGGGCAGATCCCGGCGCAACATCTTTGTCTCCCTCAACAATGCATATCACGGTGACACCATCGGGTCGGTGAGTGTCGGCGGCATCGGCGTGTTTCATGCAACGTACAAACCGCTGTTGTTCAAGACCGTAAAAGCTCCCTCACCGTACTGTTACCGGTGTGAGCTGGGGCTGGCGTACCCTTCATGCAAGCTCGCCTGTGTTCGGAAGATCGACGATATCCTGGCGCACCATGAAGGCAGGGTCGCTGCCCTGATCCTCGAGCCCATGATCCAGGCTGCGGGAGGGTTCATCACATCACCGCCGGGATACCTGAAGGCGGCTGCGACGATAGCAAAAAGGCACGATGTTCTGCTGATCCTGGATGAAGTGGCAACCGGGTTCGGCAGAACCGGAAAGATGTTCGCCTGCGAGCACGAACAGGTACAGCCGGACATCATGGCGGTTGCCAAGGGGATCAGCGGCGGGTATCTTCCGCTTGCAGCGACGTTCACAACCAAGCAGATCTACGATGCGTTTCTCGGGGAGTACGCTGAGAAAAAAACCTTTTATCACGGCCACACGTACACGGCCAACCCGCTGGCAGTCGCCGCAGGCATAGCGAGCCTCAGACTCTTCAAACAAGAAAAGATATTATACAGGCTGCAGCCCAAGATTCGTCTTTTGAGCAGGGGACTGCAAAGAATTGCAGACCTTGAACATGTTGGACAGGTACGCCGTATCGGAATGATGACCGGCATCGAGCTGGTGAAAGACAAACACACCAAAAAACCGTTCCCGTTCGAGCACAGAACAGGTGCCCGGGTATGCGCCGAGGTCAGAAAGCACGGGATCATCCTCCGGCCGCTCGACGATGTCATCGTCCTCATGCCCCCGCTCTCCATTACAGAGCATGAGATCGCGCAGCTTCTCGCTGCCGTCGAACAGGCGATTCGTACGGTTACAGAAGCTTAGAAAGCAGGCATCCCTGGCCTGCCTTCACAGGGTTCCTGATTAGTGCGGCTTTCCTCCCATGTCGATCGGTGTGCCCTGGGACAACGAGGTAATGTAGCTGACCAGTGCGTTCATATGAAAGCTCCCGTATGCAGGCGGCCTGCCGTGCAGCGCACCGATGATGCAATTCCTGATCTGATCCTCCAGGGTTATCACCCGATGAACCCTTGGGTTGAACCGGGGATAAATGGCGGCTGCATTCACAAGGCTCGGAATGATCATGCCCTTCGGCATCTTTCCCTGGACCATACCTCCTCCGGTATGACAGGTCTCGCAGGTATTGCCGTTACCGCCGAAGGTACCGTGCACAAAGAGCTCCTTGCCCGTCTGAACAGCCTTTTCGAGGTGTGAATTTGTTCCTGCTGCATACAGAACAGAGGCAACCAACACGATTGAAATCACGCCGGTTACAACCAGCAACGGTTTATTGTTTTTCATAGCCCCCCCCTTCTGTACCGGAGTATACTGCGTTTGCTTCAACAATTCAACCCTGGTTCAAGAAAAAGAGGCTCTTCTTGTTCCGCTTATTTGATATTCGGATGAGCGGTGAAATAAGGTAGAAATTCCTCCAACAATGACACATTCTAAAAAAGAAGGAAGAAACGATAATGACGTACATGAACGAACCATGTTACCCCAGAACAGAAGTACACGATCGTAAAGGACATAGCGTACATCAAGATCCTGGACAACTACTCCTTTGTACGTATGCTGTTGGACGGATACTCGCGGTTTCTGCTGGGCTGGGAATTAATGACGGACATGCACGGTCGTAGAGTCCAGCTGTTTGTACAACGGGTGAAAGTGAACTATCCGGAAGCACGGCCGATGCTCATCAACGACAATGGAAGTTTTCCACCTTAAAAGTAGTCAAAAAGCTGTCCAGATTTTCCCGATCGTTATAACGTGGACGCCATGGCGGTGAGTTCCCGGATGTATAACTGCTATTCCAGCAGTTGTTTTAATGCGAGGGCGTTTTTGACGGCAGAGCCCCCGATGTCGTTGTTGTAGTAGACGAACACATCCTTGCCTTGCATGTTCGCTTGAATCATCTTTGCGTCTGCCTGAATGTCCTCTGTGGTGTAAGACCCTGTGTAATCGGGTGTGCCTTTGGGGCCGTGCCTGCGGATGTAATAAAAGAGAAACCCCGGTATAAAACCTGTCTCACCGTCCTTCCAGTCGGAGATGCAGATTGTTGCCCCGGCGTCCATGACGGCGTGCACGATATCCTTGTTCTGGACCCACAGGGGATTCCTGAATTCGAATACATGCAGGGCGTGCCGGTGCTTGTTCAGCTGTTTCAGAAACCTAAAAAATACCGCGCTGTCAGGTTTGAGGAACGGCGGGAGGTGCCACAGCACAGGACCGAGCTTTTCCCGTAGGAAGTTCACCCTAAGGAAAAAATAATCGACCGGTTCATCCACGTCCCGAAGCTTTTTCAGGTGCGTTATAAACCTGCTGCCCTTAACGGAAAACAGGAACCCGTCCCCGGTTTTTTTGTACCAGGACTTGAACACAGCCTCGCCGGGGGTTCTGTAGAAGGTCACGTTGAGCTCTGTCGTCGCGAAGTGCTCTGCATAGAACGTGAGCCATTCCTTTTGCGTGATATCCTCGGGGTAGAATATACCGATCCAGTCGTTGTAGCTGAACCCGCTTGTACCGATGTAGATGGTCATAAGGGGGGTTATTGCTGTTCTATAGCCTTGATCAATCGTACGAGTGTCCTGTTGACCTCGACCGGTATGCCGAGCCTCTCGCCGTACTGAACGACCGCACCGTTGAGTGCGTCTATCTCGGTCCGCTTCCCGTGTTCGATATCCTGCAGCATAGAGGCACGGTGACCAGCGGTTGAAGGCACAAGCACGTCATAGAAGACCTGCATAAAGTCAGCGGATGTTTCAAACGGCAGGTCCACGCCGATGCTCCGTGCCGCTGCGAACGCCTCCTTGACCACATCGTTCATGATCGCCTTGACAGACTCCTGTTTAACCAGGTCACCGTAGGTTAGTTTCAGGATCGCACCGAGCGGGTTGAGCGGGCAGTTATAAAACATCTTTGCCCACAGATGGGGGTAGACATCATCCATATAGCATGCAGGTATGCCGGCCTTATCGATGATATGCGCCAGCTCCTTGAGCAGTCCGTTCTGTTGAGGATGTCCGGGCTTGAAGGGGCCAACCACAATCTGGTCAGCGTAAACCGTGACCTTGACATGGCCTGGACCGGAGATCTCTGAACCGAATATAACGCGGGCTCCCCCGGTCCGCTCATCGCCAACAGAGTGTGCTATGACCTCCATATTGCCCATGCCGTTCTGAAACGAGACGCAAACACCGTCTTTTTTCAGCAGCCCACTGTACGCGGCAACTGCATCCGCGGTGTCATAGGATTTCACACATACCAGAATAGCATCGAAGTGGTGCTGGAGGTTCGGCTGTACTGCAGCAGGCGGTTCCAGGCTCTTTATGCCCTGAAGGGAGTAGTCTCCCCAGATACCGGTGATATGAAGGCCCTGCGACCGGATGGCCCTGATGTGGTCCCCGCGGCCTGCGAGGGTAACATCAGCGCCCGATTTGTGCAGAAAACCGCCGAGTATTGAACCGATCGCCCCGGCGCCGGCAATGAGTATTTTCATAAAAGCTTCTTTGTTTTTGTATAAGAAAAGCGGGCGACCGGGGTCGAACCGGCGACGTCAAGCTTGGGAAGCTTGCATTCTACCACTGAATTACGCCCGCACCGTATACAGTAGCGTACCAAAACAGAAAGCCTGTGTCAACGGCTGAAAGACCGGCTGGTCATCATTTGGTAAACCGGCCTGACCTGTTCATGATGAAGCTGAGGTAGACCACGATCATGGCAACGCCGATGATCAGATCAAGCGGGGACTTCTTGATGACGCCATAGCCAAACGTGAGCACGCCGGTCAACAGCAGGGAATGGATAAAATTTCCCAAACGCCCGATCACGCTGTTGTCTGCCATGCGCTCACCTTCCGCCTCGGGATCCGGCATGAGCTTGAACTCAAGTGCTACGGTCAGTTGCTTGGTAAACTTGTCCGCTATCGCAGGGTTGGTTTCCCTGAGTTTTGCGTAGCGCTGTAAAGCCTCTTTCTCGCAATTGTTCTCGACGCACGCGTTGGCGTATTTCTGGTGCTGTTCCTCGCTGGACGGATCCTGTACAATACTGTTCCACAGTTCCTGCTCAATCATGCCGGCCATAGTACCATAATCCTGTAAAAACGCCAGAGTTTAAACGGGGCCCTCTGCCCCGGGCCGTTGTGCGGGAAAACACTGCATCAAATTCACCTTGACAAACAGTTTAAAATGAATGACTATTCATTCAATATCGCATTGCCCTATGAAAAATAACGTTAACCATGAGAAAAATGACAAGCATGAACAAATATTACGGGCAGCCATAAAGACCTTTGCCCGCAAGGGGTTTTACAATACCCGCATATCGGATATTGCAAAGGAAGCCAACGTGGCTGACGGCACCATCTACCTCTACTTTAAAAACAAGGACACCCTGCTGGTGTCCCTGTTCGAAGAAAGCATGAACCAGATCATCCACATGGTACACGAGCGGCTCGCCGAGGTCGATGACCCAATCGAACAGCTGCGCACGTTTATCAAATTCCATTTCGAACTGATCAAAAAGGACAAATTCCTTGCAGAGGTCATCTCGGTTGAGTTAAGACAAAGTAATAAGTTCATCAAGGAATACAAAAACATAAAATTTAAGGAATACCTCAATATCATCTCGGGTATCATACGGAACGCCCAGGCCAAAGGACTGGTGGCAAAGCACCTGATGCCCGGTATTCTCAAGAGGATGATATTCGGTGCGCTCGACGAGCTGACGCTGATCTGGGTCCTTGCGGGCGACTCGAAGTATTCGATCGATAAGTTGAGCAGTGATGCAACGGAAGTTTTGATACACGGCATAGCTAGTAAAAAATAACCATAGAGGAGGTAACCGTGAAGATTCTTGTAACTGTAAAAAGGGTGAGCGATCCCGAGGCAAAACTCAAGATAAAGCCCGACGGGTCGTGGATACAGACTGAAGGCGTGAAGTTTGTTGTCAATCCGTTCGACGAGATCGCCGTCGAGGAGGCACTGCGGATAAAAGAGAAGCAGACCGGGGAGGTGGTGGTCGTGTCCATCGGGGACAAGGTGGTTACCGAGCAGATACGCGCTGCACTCGCCATGGGCTGTGATCGGGGCATATTCGTCAATTACCCCGGGGCATCTGATTCCTTCGATATCGCGGGTATCCTCCAGAAGATAGTAGAACAGGAAAAACCGGATATCATTATCCTCGGCAAACAGGCCGTGGACGACGACATGGGAGCAGCGGGGTTCATGCTCGCAGAGCTTCTCGGCTATCCCCAGGCTGCTTTTGCTTCAAAGGTGGAGATCTCCGACGATAAGAAGAAGGCAAAGGTGACGCGGGAGATCGACGGTGGACTCGAGGTGAAAGAGGTCGAGATTCCGTGCATCATAACGGCCGACCTGCGGCTCAACACACCGCGGTATGCATCCCTGCCGAACATCATGAAGGCAAAACAAAAACCCATCAAAGAGGTGACGGTCGATGCCCTCGGCGTTGCGGTAAAACCGAGCGTGACGGTGAAGAAACTGACAGAGCCGCCGAAGCGCAAGGGCGGGGTCAAGGTTGAATCGGTACAGGATCTGGTAACCAAACTCAAGAACGAAGCAAAGGTCATATAGAGGAGGCTGGGATGAGTAACGTAGTAATACTGTGCGAACACAAAAACGGTGAACTGGTCAAGCAGAGCCTGTCCGCGGTCAAGGCGGGTATCGATGCGGCAAAGGCGACATCCGGAAAGTCCTTTCTGCTGTTGATGGGCTCGGGTATCGATAAGGCAAAGGAAGCGGCCTCCCGTCTGGGCGCCGACGGCGTCATTGCAGTGGAGGATGCCGCCCTTGCCGGTTACACGGCGGAGGCGTATGCCATCGCAGCGTTTGAGGCCATCAAGCCCCAGTCGGCAGATCTCGTGCTGGCGACGACCTCGGCGTTTTCCAAGGACCTCCTTCCCCGGCTGGCGGTGAAACTTAAGGCCGGCATGGTGTCCGATATCCTGTCCATCAAGACGGACGGCGGAAAGATTGCGGGATTCACGCGTGCCATGTGGGCAGGCAGCATGATTGCAGATGTCGAGGTGAGCGCAGCGGTCGTCGTCGCCACGGTGCGGGGAACTGCATTTGCACATGCAGAGCCTGTTGCAGCAGCATCACCGGTCACGCCGGTCAGCGTCAAGATAGACCAGGGCGCGCTGCATGCAAAATCACTCGAGGTCATAGAGCACAAATCGAGCAGACCACAGCTCGCGGATGCCAGTGTTGTGGTGTCCGGCGGACGTGGACTCAAAGGGCCGGAAGGCTTCAAGACCATTGAGCAGCTTGCGGACCTCTTTGGCGCTGCCATCGGCGCTTCCCGGGCTGCCGTTGATGCAGGATGGGTACCCAACGACCTGCAGGTCGGGCAAACGGGCAAGATCGTGGCACCGAACCTCTATATAGCGATCGGCATATCCGGCGCCATCCAGCACCTTGCCGGCATGAAAGACTCCAAGACGATCGTCGCCATCAACAAGGACCCGGATGCCCCAATCTTCCAGATAGCGGATTACGGGCTGGTCGCCGATTTTGCAAAGGCGGTACCGGAACTCGTGGACGAGATCAAAAAGGTTAAATAAAATTATCAGGCAGGAACGGGGCAATTTTCGGATTGCCCCCCTGATCAAGGAGGGAGCATGAAATCGATAGCAACAGCCATAGTCTTGATAGCGGCTTTCGGCTATTTTTTCTACAAGGTGGTTACCCTCGCACGGTATGTGCTGCTGGGCAAACCCGAGAACAGGTTTGACCGAATCGGCACACGCGCCTGGAGGATGATACGCAACGCGATCCTGCAGATGGCCAACTTCAAGCGGCCCAAGGGCGATATCCTTTATGCGGCAGTCATGCATTTCATGATCTTCTGGGGCTTTATCATTCTGCTGGCGGGTGAAATAGAGATCCTTGCCGGCGGCCTCGTCCCGGGCTTTACCTTCAAATTCCTCGGCTATCCGCTCTATAACGCCTTCCTGTTTTCTCAGGACCTAATGGCCGTCGTGGTTATCATAGCAATGCTCATGTCTTTTGCGAGAAGGTTCATAGAGCAT
>JAJYYW010000040.1 GCA_021800575.1 bacterium | reverse complement strand
GTACTGCTCGCGTTTTTCTTCTCCGCGTTCGTGGGCATCTTCTTCGGCGTGTACCCCGCGTACAAGGCAGCCCAGCTCGACCCCATCGAATCGCTGCGCTACGAGTAGGGCCTGCCGTTTGACACGCAGGAACAGTTGTACTATTGCAGGATCATGAGAAACCTGCTGTACGCCTTCGTGTCGGTTCTTCTGCTGGCGTCGTTCGCCGGATGCGCAGGCGCGAAATCATCTGTATCACACGGTACGGTGTGGTCCGACGGCACCTGGCTGCGGGACCCGCAGGGCAGGGTCATCCTCATCCACGGTATCAACGTAAGCCAGAAAACGCCCCCCTACCTGCCGGACTCCCTGCCGCCGACCGGCAAAACGATCACCGGTGCTGCCGCGTACTTTGCCAGCATCAAGCAGGCCGGGTTCGATGCTGTACGGCTGATCATCATCTGGGCAGGTCTCGAACCAACGCCCGGTACCATCGACCAGCAGTACCTCGACCAGATACACCAGGAGGTGCAGCTGTGCAAAGACGACGGGCTGTATGTTTTGCTCGATATGCACCAGGACCTGTACAGCCAGTCGCTCTGTTACGGCGACGGTGCGCCCGCGTGGGCGAGCGACCTTGCCGGGTACTCGGCCACCCAGTGCAGCACGACCAACTGGGCATCGAACTACCTCGTTCCCGCCATCACGCAGTCCTTCCAGAACTTCTGGGACGACACACCGGGGCCGGACGGCACAGGACTGCAGGAGCACTATGCGGCCGCGTGGCAGCGCGTTGCGGCCCTGTTCGCAACCAATACCGCTGTGCTCGGGTACGAGATCATGAATGAGCCGTACCCGGGGACCTACGACCTGTTCTCAACAACCTTTGAAACGCAGGCACTCGCCCCCTTTTATGAAAAGATCGCCGCAGCGATACGCACGGTCGATCCCTCGCACGTCATTGTGTTCGAGCCGTCGGTGACACGCGCAAACCTCCTGCACAATTACGACACGGGCATCAGCGGTACGACCTTCCCGAAGGTCTTCAGGAACCTCGTATTCGCACCGCACTACTACCCGCTGACCTCGGGCAGCAGCATCAGTACGAGCGACATCACCTCCCTGCAGACAACGATACCCGAAATAGCCGCGGTGAGCGCGTCCATGAAGACCCCGTATATCGTGGACGAGATGGGACTCGATCACAACGAGAGCAACAGCGCTGCGTACATGACCGCACTGCTCGGAGCATTCGACAGCGAACTGGGCAGCTGGATGTACTGGGAGTACAGCGCGGCATTTTTGGACAACAGCGGTGCAGGCATGACCCTGCTCGATCCGTCGGGCACGCCCGTGTTTCCGGTCATGGATCTTTTGTCACGGCCTTACCCGGTCCTGACGGCAGGCACGCCGGTCAGCATCAGCTACCCCATAACGAGCGATCCCGCGACGTTTTCGGCCACGACGTTTACCTATACCTACAAGGAAGACGGCATCGGCCGCGGGACAACGGAGATCTTTATCCCGGAGCTGCATTTCCCCTCCGGGTTCACGGTGACGACGTCGGACGGCACCGCGGCCTTTGATCCGTCGACGGATATCCTGAGCTTCACGAAAGGCGCACAACCCGTGCACACCATCACCGTGTCTCCGTGCAACCCGGGACAGTCCGGGTGTGTGCAGTTTTGATGGACGAAATGGTTTTCCTCTCCCTTGGTTCCGACCTCGGCGATCGCGAAGCCGTGCTCAAGGATGCGCTCCGCTCGATTGCGCACTATCCCCGGACACAGATCACCGCCCTGTCGTCGCTCTATGAAACGGAGCCTGTTGCCGTGAACCAGGAGCAGGACGCCCGCACCTTTTTCAATCTGTGCTGCGCCGTCGTAACAGGACTGGACCCCTTCAGCCTGCTCTCGCTCATCCACGAAACAGAGCAGGATCTCGGGAGAACCCTGCAGGACCGTGCTGCGCTCTACGCACGCCGCCGCGGTCAGGCCGTCCCGCGCACGATCGACATCGATATCCTCCTGTACGGCGAACGGATCCTGTTCACCCGGGCGCTGGTCATACCGCACCCCCTGCTCCACGAACGGCGGTTTGTGCTCATGCCGCTCGCCGAGATAGCGGGCAGCACGGTCCATCCCCTGTTTCGGTTGACTGTCCGCGAATTAAACGATAAGAACGGGGACAGGCATTTTGTAAAAACCTTACGGCAGTTCACCGTCTGAGCGCGTTCGAACGGATACCGCAGCACCAGGACACGTGAGCACCATAAAGGAGCCAGCAAAAAGGAGAGCGTCCCATGGCAGTAAAAGAATTGAAGGTCTTTGATCAAAAGATGTACAGCATCGTGCGCGCCATAGCCGAGACCATTATTCCCCCGGGCGGCGCCTTCGACGTTGATCCGCAGGCAGTCGATCCTGTCCTGTTGTTCGACAATTATATCGACGGTTTGAGCAGGCTCCAGTTGAAGGCCATACGGGCGATCATCTCGGCGATAGAGTACGCGCCGCTGGTAACGCGGCTCACCAGATTCACAAAAATGTCTCCGGATCAGCGGTTGAGCTACCTGCAGGGATGGGAAAAGAGCAGGATACTCTCCAAGCGCAATATCTTCCTGCTGCTCAAGATGCTCATCATGATGTCGTATTATTCGGACGATACTGTTGCCGAGGCTATCCAGTATCACCCGGAATGTCTGATCAATGATTAATGCCATGCTCTATACGTACAACGATATAACCAAAGATGTGGTGGAATCACCGGATGTCTGTATCATAGGCTCGGGTGCCGGAGGCGCGGTCATGGCCGACGTTCTGAGCGGCGCAGGGCTCGACGTCGTGGTCCTCGAGGAGGGCGGATACTATACCAAGGATCGGTACAGCGCATACAAACCCGCTGTCGCCATGAAGATACTCTACCGGGACTACGGAGCGACCGTCGCGTTCGGTAAAAACCCCATCATCCTGCCCCTCGGAAAGGCGGTCGGCGGGACCACGGTCATCAATTCCGGTACCTGCTTCAGGACGCCGGACAGCGTGCTCAGGGACTGGGCGCAGCGCTTCGGCGTGCAGAACGCCTCGACCAGAGAGATGGAGCCGTTTTTCGAGCAGGTAGAGAAAACGATAAACGTCACCCGGGTCAGCCCCGAGGTGCTCGGCAAAAACGGGCTCGTGTTTAAACGGGGCGCGGATGCGCTCGGGATGAGCAACGGCATGCTGATGCACAACATGATCAACTGCCACGGGTGCGGCAGGTGCGCGTTCGGCTGTCCGCACGACGCGAAACAGGCTGTCCACCTGAACTTTATCCCGTCCGCACTGGAACAAGGTGCGCGGGTGTATGCCAACGCGCGAGCAGAAGTCATCACCCTCGAGGCAGGCAGGGTAACGAAGATACAGGGGAGCATTCTCAACGAGCAGACCGGCAACAGGCTGTTTAACCTGCGTGTCACACCGAAGCTCCTGGTTCTCGCCGCGGGTGCGATATACTCGCCGTACATCCTCCAAAAGAACTCCATCCGCCTGAATGCAGAGCTTGGTAAAAACCTGACCATACATCCTGCCGTGCGGGTGACCGCTCTGTTCGACGAAATCATCCAGGGGTACAAGGGCGTGCCGCAGGGAAGCTACGTGGATGCGTACGCGAGCGAGGGTATCATGCTCGAGGGTATCTTTGTCCCGCCGGAGATCGGCCTGCCAGTCCTCGCCCCCATCGGCAAGGAGAACAAGGAAGCCGCGCGCCGCTACGATCATCTCGCTGCGTTCGGCGTCATGGTATCGGACAAAAATTCCTACGGCAGCGTCAAGGTGGGCATCGACAAGCGGCCGTTCATCACGTACCATTTCGATCCCCATGATTTCAAAAAACTCGTCAAGGGGATTGCCCTGGCAGCCGAGATATTCTTTGCTGCAGGGGCCAGGACTGTCAACACCGGCATTTTCGGTTTCCGGGAATTCACCAGCCCGGACGATGTGGCGCAGCTGTTCACGAAGAAGGTCCCCGTCACCTCGGTGGAGATGATGGCCTTCCATCCTCTGGGTACCGCCCGGATGGGTGAGGTCCGCGATCACACGGTGGTGAATTCGTACGGTAAGGTGCACGGTCTCGACAACCTGTTTATCTCGGACGGAAGCATCTTCCCGACATCCCTGGGGGTGAACCCGCAGGTGACGATCATGTCGTTTGCCCTGCGCAACGCGCAGTACATCGCCGACCATAAAGGAGCGTTTTTCGCGTGAGTACCCTCCTTGACACACCGCTGTGCCGCCTGCTGGGCATTGAGTACCCCGTCCTGCTGGGGGGCATGGTCTACGTATCGTATGCGCCCCTCGCCGCGGCCGTGTCCGGGGCAGGAGGTCTCGGTGTGCTTGCCGGCGGGTCGTTCCAGACAAAGGATGACCTGCTCCGGGAGATAGAAAAAACCAGGACACTGACGGCAAAGCCGTTCGGGCTCAACGTTCCGCTGATATACCCCCTTGCTCCGGACATGATTCAGGCCGCACTCGAAACGAGGCTTTCCGTTGTCATTACCTCTGCGGGAAGCCCGGCGAAGTTTACGGCCGCCCTTCACGACGCGGGCATAATCGTGGGACATGTGGTTCCCTCGGTCAAGCTCGCCCTGAAGGCGGACAAGGCGGGCGTTGATTTCATCGTGGCCGAGGGGATCGAGGCCGGGGGACACGACAGTCCGCTCGGCATAACGACGATGGTACTTGTCCCCCAGACCGTCGATGCGGTCCACGTTCCGGTCGTTGCCGCGGGCGGCATTGCCGACCACCGGGGATTTGTCGCCGCGCGCGCCCTCGGCGCGCAGGGTATCCAGATGGGTACGCGGTTTGTTGCTGCAGAGGAAACACCGGTGCATCCTGCTTTTAAAAAAGCCATCCTCGATGCAGGAGACGATGCGACGGTCCTGACCGGCATGAGCATCGGCAGGCCGGTCAGGGTCATCAGGAACAGGCTCGCGGACGAGGTCATGGAGCTGGAAAAAAGGGGCACCAGCGAGATGGAGCTCCTGTCATTCATCGGCCCCGGCAGGAGCAGGGCTGCGTCCCTGGACGGGGATATCGAGACCGGCTCGGTGATGAGCGGCGAGATCGCGGGCATGATAACCTCGGTACAGCCGGCACGGGCAATCCTGCAGGAGATCGTCGAAGGTTCACCGGCACTCGTCAGTACGCTGGACGGATTATGAACAGACAGGGAACAGACACATGACCTTTGCAGAACAAAAAAGCTGTCTGACCTGTGCGTGGCGGGAAACCTGCCAGAAGCGGTTCGCTTCCACGGAGGACCTCGGTCTGCGGTGTCCCGAATACACCGTTGACGTACGGTTGCAAAAACGCAGTGCACCTGCCGGACAGGATGCTCCTCCCGGTCCCGCGCCTACGAAAGGCCGGGAACACGCGTAGACCGATCGTGCCGTGAACACGATTCATGTTCTCCCCTGATACCATGATAGATACACTTCTCAACCTTATCAATGATGCAGCATCCGGGTACGCCGGCCCCGGAATTTTGCTTCCCCGGGCGGTCGTTACCGTTCCTCCGAACCCTGCACAGGGCGACTTCACGAGCGGCATTGCGTTCGCTCTTGCACCCGTGCTGAAGCAGCCGCCGCTCGAAATTGCCGCGGCGGTTGCAGCAACCCTGCGGGACACAGCGGCGGGTATCGTTGAAACGATCGACGTCGTGAAACCGGGGCATATCAACTTTTTGCTCAGACAATCGTTCTGGCACGATGCCCTGGACTCCGTCCTGGAAAAAGGCACCGGATACGGCAGCAGCACGGCCGGCAGCGGGCGCAGGGTCCTGCTCGAGTACATCAGCGCCAATCCGACGGGTCCGATCCATGTCGGGCACGGCAGGGGAGCCGTTCTCGGCGATGTTCTGGCACGCATTCTTGTATCCCAGGGATACGAGGTCACCCGCGAGTACTATATCAATGATGCGGGAAACCAGGTTCTGTCCCTCGGGTATTCCGTGCTCAATGATTACTACCGGAGCAGGAGCATCGACATCCCGTTGTCACGGCCCGGGGAGTACCAGGGCGGGTACATCCGCGACATCAGTACCGCCCTTGCAGACACGCTCCCTGCCGCAGACATCAACGAAGAACATATCCGGCACATCACGGAGTTTGCCGTCAACCATGTCCTGGCCGGGATACGGCAGGTGCTCGGGGACTTTAACATCCTGTTTGACCGCTGGTTCAGCGAGAAACAGCTGTACGAAGACGGCAGCGTCCGCCGGGCAATCGAAGGGCTTGCAGCGCGTGGTGCGGTGAAACAGGAAGACGGGGCAACCTGGTTTTTATCGACCCGGTACGGAGACGAAAAAGACCGGGTGATCCAGAAACAGTCCGGGGAACTCACCTACTTTGCATCGGACATTGCGTACCATGCGAACAAGTACGGCCGGGGCTACGATCACCTCGTCAACATCTGGGGCGCCGACCACCACGGGTACCTGCCGAGGGTCAAAGCTGCCATGAGCGCACTCGGCTATGATCCCGACCGCCTCGCGGTGATGTTTGTCCAGATGGTCCGGCTGACGCGGGGCGACAAGCCGGTTGCCATGTCCAAGCGCGCTGGCGAGTATGTAACCCTGAAAGACCTCGTGGACGAGGCGGGGGGCGATGCGGTACGGTTCTTCTTCCTGCAGCGCAGCCATGAAAGCCAGCTCGTGTTCGACATAGAGCTCGCCAAAAAGCAGTCGCAGGAAAACCCCGTCTTTTACGTTCAGTACGCCCATGCGAGGATCGCAAGCATCTTCGGCTTTGCCGCCACGCGTGGCTGGACTGTGGACGCACTGATGCACCGGCGGGACTACGTATTCAGCGCCCAGGAAAAAAGGCTGTTGTCCCACTGCCTGCTGTATCCGGGGCTCATCGGCGATATCGCCGCCCGGCGGGAACCCCACCGTCTGACCCACTATCTCATTGAACTTGTCGGCATACTGCATAAATACTATACTGACACGCGGGTCGTTGACAGCGATGCCGGTACGGAACAACGGCTTTTGTTGATGAAAACCGTAAAAATTGTTTTAAGAAATGCACTGGATTTACTCGGTATAACGGCTCCGGAAAAGATGGAGAAGCTGGAGGAACACCCCGCCCGGTGAATGACACAGGCCCGGCAGGGACGAAGAGGAGGTAAACATGAGAGACATGGAAAGAATAAAACCAAAGTACAACGTTACGCTGGACAATAAGCAAATTGTCATGCTGATCGTTTCATCCCTGGTCATACTTGTGCTGGTCTTTATCATAGGCTTTGTGCTGGGAAAGAATGCGGGCATCAGGGAACGCCGGATCGCAGGCGTATCCCCGCAGGAGACCATGCCGCAGAACGCGGTCGTCTTCACCCAGCAGACCATGCAGCAGGGGCAGGGGATGACCCCGGAAGCACAGGAGGGCCAGCAGGTGAGCGCCGGGACCGTGACCCAGACGACTGCCGGCGTAAGCCATACCGAGCTTACCTTCTACAAGTCCCTGACGACCCCCAGTCAGCACACAGCGGCCCGGACACACCCGGTCAAAAAAACGGAGAAAAAAATAAGGGAGAAAAAGAACCTTGAGCGTCGCGCTGCGGTCCGTCCCGCACGGGGCAACTTCAGCATCCAGTGCGGTGCCTTCCGGGAACAGTCGCAGGCAGACCGGCTGCACGCCGATCTGCGGAAGAAGTACGGCCTGGATTCATGGATAGAGCCGATCAGCGTGAGAGGCGAGAAACTGTACCGGGTGAAGGTTGGGCATTTCGAAACGCACGAACAGGCACAGGTGTACGAAAAACGGACCCTGCAGAGAAAAGGGATCCGGAACTGCGTCATCACGGTCGGTCAATAGAAGGAGATGGTATGGAATTTCTTGGAGGATTAAAAAGGACGTGTTATTGCGGGGAGATTTCTTCGGCGCACAACGGAAACGACGTCGTACTGATGGGCTGGGTTCACCGGAGGCGGGACCACGGCGGGCTCATCTTTGTGGATCTGAGGGACCGGGAAGGCCTTGTCCAGGTCGTGTTCAATCCCGAGACGGACAAACCGGCGTACGAAAAGGCAAAGCTGATCAAGCCCGAGTATGTCATCCTGGTCAGGGGACGCGTCCGGGAGCGGCCGCAGGGCACGGAGAACAAGGACATCAGGACCGGCCTGTACGAAATCGAGGTCGCCGAGCTCCGCATCCTGAATGAGGCAAAGACTCCGCCCTTCCCGGTTGCACAGGAAAAAGTCGATGTGGATGAAACGACCAGGCTCCAGTACCGCTACATAGACCTGCGCAGGGAGAAGATGCGCAACAACCTGATCCTGCGCCACCGGATCACCAACCTTGTGCGGGAGTTCCTCAACGCGGAGGGTTTTCTCGACGTGGAAACCCCCATCCTGACGAAGAGCACCCCCGAGGGTGCGCGTGACTTCCTCGTGCCGAGCAGGCTCAACGCCGGCAAGTTCTACGCACTGCCCCAGTCTCCGCAGCTGTTCAAGCAGCTGCTCATGGTTTCGGGCTTCGACCGTTATTTCCAGATAGCCCGGTGCTTCAGGGACGAGGACCTGCGCGCAGACCGCCAGCCCGAGTTCACACAGATCG
>JAJYYW010000039.1 GCA_021800575.1 bacterium | reverse complement strand
ACAGGTCGTCGCGGCAGACCCGCAATTCTTTCCTGCACGGTACAATCTCGGGCAGCTGTACCTCATTCAGGGAAATATAGACGGGACAAATGAACTCGACACCGCAAAGATGCTGGACCCCGCGCTGTTCAGCTACTATGCCTCTGTCTATGAAAAATCGAACCTCAACAGGACCTTTGACTCGGTCAACACCTTCGCACTGGCACTCAAGCGGAATGGTCCCGACATCCTGAACAACCTGGCACAGATATCCGACGAGCTTCATTCCATCATAGCCGAGAACAAGCAGTCCGTGAACAAAACGATGGAGAACATCAGCAAGGCCAGCGAAAAACTGGACGCTACACTCGCCAACCTGCAGGTCATAACGGACAACCTGAAGGAAGGCAAGGGTGCCATCGGGAAACTGCTCTCCGATAAAAAGACAGAGCACGAGGTCACCAAAGCGATCAGCGGACTGAGCTCCATGGTCGGCGGCACGTCGCACTTCAGGACCATCATCAGCTACCGCGGAGAGTACCAGTTTGCGTATCACAACGTAAAGAGCTACCTTGATCTCAGGCTCCAGCCGACGTGGGACAAATACTACCTGCTCGGTATCGTCGACGATCCCAGCGGATACTCTTCCAACTCGACGACCTACACCACGGTGAATAACGTCAACACCGGTACCGTCCAGCAAACGCAGACGATCACCAAAAATGTCACCAACCAGCTCAAGATCAACGCAGAGATCGCAAAACGCATCTCCTACTTCACGTTCCGCGGAGGCGTTATCGAGTCGAGCGGCGGTATCGGCGTGGATATAGACTCGCCCGGCGATACGGCGCAACTGAGCCTCGAGATGTTCAACTTCAACGAAAAGCCCTACCCCGAATTGAAGGCCATGCTCAGCATTTCCATCCTGCGGTACTTCCTGCTTTCGGGAGGCATGACGGACATAGCGAACAGCAATGCCCGCACCTGGTTTGCTGGTGTGGGGCTGAAATTCGACGATCAGGACCTGAAGAACATCTTCGGACTTGCTGCAAGCACGACGTACGTGAACACGAAGTAAGCGGGGTATGATCAATCCGCGCCCCGGCAGACAGTGCGCGACAAACATATAATTTTTAAAGGAGGATGCTATGGTAAAAATTGAAGACATACTCGCCCTGGAGATACTCGACTCGCGCGGGAATCCGACCGTCGAGGTAACGGTCAGACTCGATAACGGGATCTTTACGACCGCAAAGGTACCCTCGGGAGCGTCGACCGGTGAACGTGAGGCGCTTGAGCTTCGGGACGGAGATAAGAAACGCTATCAGGGCAAGGGCGTTCTTACGGTTCTCAAAAATATCAAGAACGCCGTCAAACCTGCCCTGCTTGGCATGGAGCCGTTCGACCAGAGGGCGATCGATACCACGATGGTAGAGCTTGACGGCACGGAGACAAAGTCAAAGCTGGGAGCCAATGCGCTGCTCGCCGTTTCCCTTGCCGTGGCACGGGTCAGTGCAAAGACTCTGAACGTACCCCTGTACAAATACCTCGGCGGGGTGGATACCCCGGTCCTGCCTGTTCCCATGCTGAATGTCCTGAACGGCGGCAAGCACGCGGATACGAGCGTTGATTTCCAGGAATACATGATCGTTCCGGCCGGGCTTTCTTCCTTCAGTGAAGCACTGCGGGCCTCTGTCGAGGTGTACCATACGCTGAAATCAATCCTCAAGGACAAGGGCCTTGTTACCTCCATCGGCGACGAGGGAGGGTTCGCCCCGAGCCTGAAGAACAATGAAGAGCCCCTCGAGTACCTTTCCCGGGCTATCGAAAAGGCCGGCTACAAGCCGGGCAGGGACATCTATCTTGCCCTGGATCCTGCATCGAGCGAATTCTACAGCAACGGTAAATACCATCTGAAAGACGAGGGCAGGACCCTCAGCTCCGGGCAGATGATCGACGTGTACGCAGGGCTGATAAAATCGTACCCCCTGATCAGTATCGAAGACGGACTCGCCGAAAACGACTGGAACGGATGGGTCGAGCTCAAGGAGCGGCTCGGTTCAAAGGTCCAGCTTGTCGCAGACGACCTCACGGTAACGAACACGAAATACATCCGGAAGGCAATTGAACGGGATGCGGCGAACTCTGTTCTGATCAAGCTCAACCAGATAGGGACACTGACGGAAACCATGGAGGCACTGCGGATGGTGAAGTCTCACGGCTGGACAGCGGTCATCTCGCACCGCTCCGGGGAAACGGACGACACCACCATAGCAGACCTGTCCGTGGCTGCGAACACCGGTTTTATCAAGACCGGCGCCCCGGCGCGGGGAGAGCGTGTTGCGAAATACAACCGCTTGCTGGAGATCGAGTACGAACTCGGCACCCGGGCGGTCTATCCCGGTATGCGGGCACTGACCAGTGTTGGAAGATAAGGAGCTATCATGACCAACGTAACCGACAGATTCAGACTCGACGGGAAAGTGGCGCTCATAACGGGTGCGAGCAGGGGGATTGGCGAAGGGATTGCACGCGCATTCGCAGCGGCAGGAGCGAAGGTCATCCTGTCCAGCAGGAAGCAGGCGGATCTCGATCGCGTGGCAGGGGAGATCGCGTCTGCAGGGGGTGAGGCCTTTGTTGTAGCGGCGCACGCAGGGAAGCCCGACGACCTGAAAATGCTGGTCGAAAAATCCGTCCCGCAGTACGGACGCATCGATATATTGGTGAACAATGCGGGGACAAACCCTGTGTTCGGTCCCATCATCAATGTCGATGAGAAGGCCTGGGACAAGATATTCGAAATCAATCTCCGCGGGTTTTTCTTCCTGAGCAGGGAGGTCTCGTCCGTTATGTCGGACAACGGCGGCGGGGTCATCATCAACATGGCATCCGTTGCAGGTATCAAACCCGGCTTGGGGTTGGGCGCGTACAGCGTGAGCAAGGCAGGCGTCATCATGCTCACCAGGGTCCTCGCCCAGGAATGGACCGGCATGAACATCCGGGTCAATGCCATCGCACCGGGCGTCATCAAAACGAAATTTGCAGAAGCACTCTACAGCAGCCCGGAACTCGCCGAAGAGATCCTGCGGGGCATTTCCATCAAGAGGCTCGGCGAACCCGATGACATCGTCGGGGCAGCCCTGTTTCTCGCATCGGGGGCTTCTTCGTACATGACCGGTGAGACCCTTGTTATCGACGGCGGCGGGGTCATGCTGTGATCCCGCACCGGTAAGACGCACATAAACCTATTGAATTCTGCACCGCAAGGGATTATCCTTGGTTTATGAAAAAACAACTTTTACTCCTGTTGGGAGTTGCCCTGCTTGCCGGCTGCGTCCACGTACCGGTAAAGCCCGGGGCCGCGCAGGCCCGGACAAAGACGACCGGAACCAGTCACTGCCAGAGCCCGCAGCAATGCGCGGAGATGCACTTCATGCTCTCGGACTTAAAGCTCCACGACAACGACCTCAACGGCGCACTCGAAGAGCTCAAGAGCGCGGCCGGTTACGATCCTTCTTCTCCGTACCTGTACACCTTGCTCGCCCGGATCTCTGCACAGGAGCAATCATACAAGGAGTCGCTCGGCTATATCGACAAGGCGCTTGCCCTTGATCCGGACTCGATCCAGGCGCTGTACACGAAGGCGGACATACTCGCCGGCACCGGTGAAACCATGCAGGCGGTCCGGATACTCCAGCGGATCGTCAGGCTGACGCCGCAATCGGAAAACGCGTACATAACGCTCGCACTCACCCAATACCACGGGAACGATACCGCGGGCGCCGAGAAAACCCTCCACGATATGGCAGTGCATGTTCCCGCATCTCCGTATCCGTATTATTATCTTGCCAAGATAGAGGTCGACAAGAAACACTACATCAAAGCTATCGCTGACTACGAGAAGGCGTTTGCCGTCTCCCCCGAATTTTACACCGCACTGTATGAAGAGGCGGACGTCTATGCTTACCTGAAGGCGTACGACAAGGCGGTGGCGGTTTATCACCGCATACTTGCTGGAAACCCGGATGCGTACGGTCTGTATGAAAAAATGGGGGATCTGTTTTTGACCGCCCGGAAATACCCCGATGCATTGAAGAATTACACGAAAGCAGAGCACTACATTCCCTCACTTGTCCTGCAGCTCAAAATGGCGATGATCTACGTGGAGACGCATGATTACCATCGCGCGGAGGCATCATTCAAATCCATCATACAGTCGAATCCTTCCTTTTTCCGGGCGTATTACTATTATGGACTGCTGCTCGCGGAAAGGAAACAATACGACCAGGCCCTCGCCATCCTCCGCAGGGTGCCCATAACCGACGATATGTACACGGGTGCACAGGAAGAGATTGCAGTCATCTACAGCCAGCAGAACAACAACAAGGAGGCAGAAGCAGTACTGTTTCCCATCCTCCAGAGGGAACCGACCCCGGATCGCTACAACCTTTTTGCCGCATTTTTTGCCCAGGATAAGCAGTACGGACACGCTATCGATATTCTGAACACGGCGCTGAATAAATTTACGGACAGCCAGGCGCTACTCTACCACCTGGGCGTCATCTATGATCAGAACGGCGACCAGAAAAAGGCACTTAGTGTCATGGAACAGATCCTGAAGATAAATGCGAAAAATCCGGACGCGCTCAATTATATAGGGTATACCTACGCCGACAAGGGCATAAAACTCAATACCGCAGAGGCCATGATCAAAGAGGCCCTCACGGTAAAACCGGATGACGGATTCATTACGGACAGTCTGGGCTGGGTATACTTCAAGAAGGGCCTCGTACACAAGGCTATCGCTACCCTGAAAAAGGCGGCACAACTTTCCCACGATGATCCCCAGATACTGGAGCATCTCGGAGATGCCTATCTGAAGGCGGGAAAGAGGCAGGAAGCCATTAAAACCTACAAGGCGGCAGCCGGGAGTAAGCAGCTCACCGACGAAAAGCTCAAACAGAAGCTGCACAAGAAACTGCTGAAACTTGGCGCACGCTAAGATAGTTGCGTCAATGCTCCCGTTTGCAAAGTCCTGGCACCGGGAAACAACCCTACGGCTCGTTTGTGCTGCTCTTGTGCTGCTTCTGTCCGGGTGCGCATTACCCCTGAAACCGGCGCGCCCTGCCAGTGTATCCTCCCTGCTTGAGGCCATGGACGCGCACCACCCTCCTCTCACGAGCATGAAAGCACTTGCATCCGTCAGCGTCAGGCTCGGAGACCGCGGTGCCGAGTTTCCGGAGGGAATTATCATCGACGGCCCAAACCTGAGGCTTGAAACGCTGAACCTCCTGTACCAGCCCATGCTCATCATCGTCTGCAGCAGGGATGTAGCGGTCCTGGACGTCAGAACAGGTGCATGCAGTATATCGTCACCCACCCTGCTCGAACGCTACACCCACATGCGCTCGGACCCTGAAGAATTCGGGAAACTCATAACCGGGCGCCTCATCGGCAAACCCGACCGGATGAACTGGACCAACGGGGAACGTACCGTGTCCGGTACACTCGGCCGTACCGTGTGGACGGCGCAGCTTGATGCAGCTCTGCGCATACGCTCCGTCAGTGTCCACACTCCCGCGTCCCGGCCGCTGGTATGCGTGTACAGCGGGTACGACACGTTTGATGGAGTATTGCTGCCCCGGCACATCACCTGCAGCAGCAACGGGAGCAGACTTACCGTCCACTACCGCACGGTACACACAAACGTACCCGTCGACCCATCCCTCATGGACATACGCCGGCTGTGCGGCACCGGCTTGCCGGAACGCTGACACCGGGTCCCGGCATGAAAATCGGCCGTGTCGTATTCTGTTGATAGTCCCGTATGTTCATGATACGCTGTCCTCAATTCTATAAAAGGAGATCAAAACCATGAAAGGAAATAAAAAAGTTATCGAGCATCTGAACGCTCGTTTGTCAGAAGAGCTGACTGCCATCAATCAGTACATGGTTCACGCACAGATGTGCGAGAACTGGAAATACACCCGGCTCCACAACATGATCGAAAAGCGGGCCATCGACGAGATGAAGCATGCCGAAAAGCTGATTGACAGAATTCTTTTCCTCGAGGGGATTCCTATTGTGAGCAAGCTGAACAAGCTCTTTATCGGCGCCCAGGTACCGGCGATGCACGAGAACGACCGCGGTGCCGAGGAAACTGCGATTGCAGGATACAACCAGAGCATCCGCCTCGCTGTTGAGGTCGGAGACAACGGTACGAGCGAGCTCCTCAAGAGCATCCTGAAAGACGAAGAAGATCACATCGACCTGCTCGAGGCGCAGCTTGACCAGATCAAGCAGATCGGCATCCAGAACTACCTGATCGAGCAGATCGAAAAAGAAAAGTAACAGCGTCCGTGTCTCTGTCACGCGCGTTATTCGGCACAGTGGTTATCGCTGTCCTCGCGGGAACGGCGGCATCGGGTTGTTCGACAAGCAGTTCATCGCACAGTCCGTATGCCGCTGTTTGCAGGAGTTTCATCCCCGGTGTCCAGGCGGTAACAGTATCACCGGGTAACGGGACGCAGTTCGGGGATCAGCGGATTACGGCAGTCATCAAGGGTGTCGATGCCTCGTTTACGCCGACAACGGTGTACCTCGGCAACAAGGCGCGGGGCCTGACGGTCGTTTCGAACCAGGGTGGTGCATTAACCTTCAGTTTTACCACTGCAGGCACGCCGACGGCAGGGACATACCCGCTGGTCGCGATCAGCAGCTCAGGTCAGTGTGCGTATGTGCCGGATATCTATACGTATATCTCCCCTGCAAGCAGCGCTTTCAGGACGTTCGTGGGCTACGGTGCCAGCGGTACTGCTGGTTTCCAGTCTGACAGCTACAATGAGGCAGCACAACTCAACGGTCCCGCTGCCTGGGTAGCACGGGAAGCAGGCGCCTACTTTCCCATCCCCCTGTTCAGGATGCCGGGCATACCGCCGGCCCCGGGGTTCGATGCGCTGACCCCCAGCGGCCAGTTTACCGGGACGGCAGCGCAGCTTATCTCCTATGTAACCGGCACCAAAAATTTTGCGGATTTATTTGAGGACCCTGATGTTGTCACATACAATATCGCTATTCCAGGAGCGACGGTAGAAGACGAGGTGCTGGGACCGGCATCAACAACAAGCATGGCGATCCCGGTGCTGGCCCTGAGTAACCTGCTCTTTGCACCCTACAATAATAACCTCCTCGGAACAAAAGATATAAAGCCGGAGGTTCAGATGGTAAGGGACCTGCATCCGACGCTCATCATGAGCATGGACCTCTACATTAACGATCTTATCACGAACGAGGTGGCAACGTCATACGATACCTTTGTCACCTTTATAACCCAGGATGTTGCCGCCCTCGCATCCACCGGCGCCCAGGTCTTCCTTGCGGATTGCCCGCATGCTGCCCTGCTTTTGCCCGGCGCCCAGCAAACCGCCTTGAGCATGCTTACACCATGCGCCATGACGTTCAGTGATATCACGGGCGGTCTGTTTGCGCTGGACAATGCCGCTGATACGGACAGCTGCGCGGCAACCTTCAGCGGCGGCACCTTCACCCCCGCAGCCAGCACCTGCGCATACAACGCCTGTGAAACGCTGGTTGCGATGGATCAGAAGGTCGACCAGTTCAACAGCGAGTTCAGGTCAGTGGCTGCACAGTACGCCAATGTGCATGTTGTTCCGCTCGCAGGTATGCTGAACGGAACGGTGGCTATTGCAGGGCAGTATGTCACTGTGGATGCCGGAGGGTTCCCGACCTACACAGTCGGAAACACGCCCATAGCCGTGCAACACCTGGGCGGGTTTTCCAGCCTCGATGATGCCCACCCGACCAATACCGGGTATGCCCTTATAGCAAGCCTGTTTGTCCAGGAGATCAACAACGTCCTTGGTACCAACGTGCCGATGCCCGGCCTCGGAGCTGCACTCGCTGGGGACCCGCTCTCCCCTCCTGCACTGGCATCCTATTGCCTGGCACCGGCGAACAGCCAAAAACCTTATTGCATGTGCATCAACAAAAATTATTCGAGCGTGACACCGTTTGCGTGCTCAACCCTGCTGTATTGACCCGCCGGGTAAATTCCCCGACATGATCGGAGCGGCTTCGGTAACAGGGTCTCTAAAGTATCCCCGTCCTCCACGGCGGGCGGGCAACGGGGCATGTTTCGATTCAGGTTTGCCCGTTATACCAGTCCGAGCTCCAGCATGGCAGAGGCAACTTTAATAAAGCCGGCTATGTTTGCCCCCTGCACATAATCTCCCTTCATGCCGAATTCATCGGCCGTTTCGAAACATACATCGTGAATGGATTCCATGATCTCCTTTAACCTGTTATTGGTATAGTCAAAGCTCCAGGAATCGCGGGAGGCATTCTGCTGCATCTCGAGCGCCGATGTAGCGACACCGCCGGCGTTAGCGGCTTTCGCCGGACCAAACGCTATCTGTGCTTCCCTGAAAATGCCCGTCGCTTCCGGGGTAGACGGCATGTTGGCTCCTTCGGCCACGGCAATGCACCCGTTCTTCCGTAACAGGTGTGCATCGTCCCCGTTTAATTCATTCTGGGTGGCGCACGGCAAGGCTACCTGGCACGGTATTTCCCATATAGTGCCATGCTCCTGAAAGGAGGCGTCTTTCTTATGATTCAAATAGTCCTTCATCCTGCCTCTGTTGTTGATCTTGATCTCCTTCAA
>JAJYYW010000038.1 GCA_021800575.1 bacterium | reverse complement strand
TTCAGGTCGGAGGTACAACCCTGTCGGTGACAGACCAATATGGCAGGACTATCCTGCCGGGGTATAACAATACCGTTATGTTCGGCAGCGGTGTGCCTTCCGTGAAAGAAACATTCGGCTCTTTCGCCATTACGGAAACGGCCACGTGGATAAAGCCAGCTTCGTTCACCGTCCTCTCTTCACAAAACGGATATTTGAGTATTGCGGTAACTACACCGCTCGGCAATACCTCTGCCCGGGGGTACATAACTCTGGTCCCTGTCAGCCCTACCCTGCTCGGTATAACGATTACGGCACCTGCCGGTACGACATCGACCGGCCAGCCTATCAACCGGACCATGCTGAACATGGCCTGCAGCAGCAGCGACCACTTCTACGGTCTGGGCGAGCAGTACAACAGCTTCGATCAGAAAGGGAACGTCGTGGGTATCTGGACGCAGGACCACGGTTTCCTGCAGGACACGCTGATCGCATCGAGTTTTCAGGCAGCACTGCATCCGACATACTTTCCCGAACCCTTTATGCTGACGAGCACGCCCGCAGGCTTACTGGTCAGTTCTACGGCATACAGCAAGTTTGACCTGTGTGCATCCGACCCGCGGCAGGCAAGCATAGAGCTGTGGGACACGACGATGCACATTATTCTTATCTCGGATTCGGATCCGATCCACATCGTCCGGGACTTTACGGGCATTGTTGGCAGACAGCCCCTGTCGCCATACTGGGTCATAGGCCCGTGGATATCGGTCGAGGGCGGAAGCCTTTCCCTGACGACCACAGCAGACCAGTTACGCGCGAACAATATTCCGTCGTCTGCGATCTGGTACCAGGACTGGGTCGGAGGAAACGCAAATGGAGCCATGTATGACCTGCCCTACCACTGGACACCGGACTACACACTGTACCCGGACATGGCAGCCGTCAACATGACGCTCAATACGATGGGATTTAAGGCACTCGCATACTTTAACAGCTTCGTTGATGAAGCGCTGGACCAGTGGACACAGGCAACGACCGGCGGCTACCTGATAACCGACAGCGCAGGTCAGCCGTATACATTTACCGGCGCACACGGCAGTCCTGAGAGTATGGTCGATCTTTCCAACCCTGCGGCCAATACCTGGGTTGAAGGCTACATGCAGAGTGCCACGACACTCGGCTTCAGCGGCTGGATGGCTGACTTCGGCGAATACCTTCCGTTTGATTCATACATGCAGGCCGGTGCAGCGCCGATGCTTCACAATGAATACCCGGTGCTCTGGGCAAAATTAAATTATCAGGCCATGTCCAAATCCCTGCCGTCCGGAGACTTTGCATTCTTCATGCGATCGGGCTATCTCGGCTCACAGCCCTATCAGCCCGTCGTTTGGGCAGGAGACCAGAATACGGACTTCGATCCGACCTTCGGCCTGCCAACGGTCGTGCCTGCAGCGATCAACATGGGCATATCCGGTGTCCCGATTTTCACGCATGACATAGCCGGTTTTTCCAGCGTGGCAAATCCGCCGTCTGATCAGGAGCTCTACTTTAGATGGACAGAGCTTGGGTGCTTCACGCCGGTCATGCGGACGCATAACGGGCTGGACTACTTTACCAACTGGAACTGGAACTCGAACGCAGCCACGATCCAGATGTTCAAGACCTATGCAACCCTTCACGTCCAGTTGTTCCCCTACATCTATACAGCCATGACGCAGGCACACGACAACGGTACCCCCATCATGCAGGCATTGTGGCTCAAGTATTATAATGACCCCAAAACCGATACGATCGACGATGAGTACCTGTTCGGCGACAACCTGCTGGTCGCACCGGTCATCACGCAGGGTGCACTCACCAGGACATTGTACCTGCCAAAAGGCAGCTGGTACCCGTTCAACGGCGGGAATGCTGTTGCAGGAGGTGTGAGTGTGACGGTTAATGCCCCGGTGGATTTCATCCCGGTTTATGTCCCTGCTGGCTCGATCATCCCCATGCTCACCCAGGCGCCGGACACGCTGATAACCGGTACAACCGTAACAACCGGTACGACCCTTGCGGATGTCTTTACTGCACAGACGCTCCGGATTTATCCGGGAGCAAGCGGAGGTTTTACCGTATACGACGGTTCTTCTTTTACCATGAATTCATCTCCTGCCGGACTTAGCCCTGCACATGCAGTGCTGACCAACGGAAGCGGACAGACGCTGGCGCCCTGCACGTCAACGGACACCGGGGCTGTGGCGTGCGGCATGATCAGCGGTACAACATTCGAGGTAAACGCAACCAGCAGCGGTACCGGCATCCTCACCCTGCAGGGAACACCAGCAAACCCGGGCACTGTATATCGGATAGAGGTGTTTTAGCGGTCTTATCCGCATTGATCGGCTTTTTCATGTGATTTACGCAGACTATACTTGGAGGTAGAATATGAAACTATTGTCTGTCCGGGCCATGGTTACTATGGGTTTGTCAATCCTGCTCAGCATGGTGGTCTTCTCATCATGCTCGAGCAAGAATTCTTCTTCTGCCTCCGTTCCTCTCGACCCGTCGAGTCCCTGGCCAAAGTTTCGGGCTGATGCAATGCAGGACGGCAGAGGGACAGCACGGCCTTCGCTGTCGGGCGGTTCACTGTGGGCCTTCCAGACTGGCAATGGTATCTTCAGCTCGCCGGTCGTCGGATCGGACGGTACGGTATACGTCGGATCTGCAGACAACACCTTCTATGCAATCAACCCTGACGGCACCTTAAAATGGAAATTTCAGACTGGCAGTATCATAGATTCTTCCGCGCTGCTCGATAACAAAGGCAGGGTCTATTTCGGATCAGGCGATGGAAACCTGTATGCGCTGAATGCAGGCACAGGGCAGACCGTCTGGACGTTCCAAGCAGATTCCCCCTCTGTCAACAACGCATATATAAACTGGTTCGAGGGCAATGTTGCAATCGGACCGGACGGCACTCTCTATGCGCCGAATGACAATTTCTTTATTTATGCAATAGACCGGAACACCGGCAAACCTGTGTGGAAGGTAAAAATGGGTGATCAGACATGGTCGTCGCCGGCTGTGGATCCTTCTACCGGTATGCTTTTCGGCGGGAACAATAATATGATCTCGCTGTTCGGCAAAAATCTCTACAATGTGGATAGCAGCGGCAGCATGCAATGGTCATACTTTATTACCGGGACTGTCGCGGCAAGCCCGCTGATAACAGCGGACGGAAAGATGATCATCGGTGCATTCGACGGCTATGTCTATGCATTTGACACAAAGACCGGTAACCTCCTCTGGAGGTTCGGAACAAGGGACCATATCTATGCAAGCCCTGCACTGCTCCCTGACGGGACCGTCATCCAACCGTCTGCGGACGGAACTGTGTATGCCCTCAATCCCTCTACCGGCAAAGAACTCTGGGCTTACGATACGCTGATGCCGATACGTTCCTCGCCGGCAGTAGACGCAGACGGAAATATCTATTTCGGCTCGGGAGAAGGCAAGTTGTTCGTTCTTAACCCGGACGGCACCTTCCGGTGGTCGATACAGCTCATCAATACCGGCCGCAACGATCTCAATTCCTCGCCCGCACTCGGCAGGAATGCAATCTACATCGGAGGCGAGAACGGGGACGTTTTCAGTGTGCCGTATGATTACTGTCTCAGACCTGCTGCTGCGAGCGACGCGAGCTGCACCACAGGCAGTGCAGGGCAGGAAGACGGTCTTCCGTCCGACGGTGCATTCCTCTATTACACGACTGCACTCGGCAATGTACTCCTGACCCCGCCCGCCGCAATCAATGCCAATCAGGTCCTCACGTTTTCTCTATTCGTACGTCAGAACAAACAGACACAGACTGCGGTGATCGATTCGAGCACGTTTACCGTAACCGTTTCTCCTTCTGTGCCGCTCAACGTCAATATATCGGGTGACAGGAGGTTTGTCACTGTTGCACCGGTCAACGAATTTATTCCCGATTCGAATGGAAATGTCCATATAACACTGGGAGGCTCGTATCTTGTGGACCTCAACAGAACAGGACTTTTGTTCAGCGGCGGCGTCCAAGGGGGTACCTTGAGCGGCAACGAATTCACATTCGCCGTTCAGGGAGGGAACATGACGTCCCAGACGTTTCCTTTCCAGGTTCCGGGGGCTCCGGGCGCCCCTGCCGGAGTATGGGAGATGTACAGGCTTGCAGCACCGAATCCGACAATCCTGCCGAGTTATGACCAGATTGGATTTGACTCGCTCCACTTCCTGATCGGTATCGTCGGTACCAGTACAACGGGTTATGTCGGCTGGGTAGCAGGAGCACTGCTGAATCCGGCCACAGGACAGACGGTCATCGATCCTTCCACCGGTGTCTTGTATCCTGTACAGATCAGTTTTAACAACGGCCTTCTCACCATGAAAAATGAAGACGGCGTGTCCTTTGAAATATTGGACGTAAAGATCCCGTTCAACACCTTCGAGCTTGCCACAAGCATAGACAGCACCGGGAACACCTACGACACGCCTCAGATCGCAGTCACGACGGATTGCAGCGGTATTCCTGTCTACGGATACTTTCTGCAGACCCTCGGTTTTTGCAATCCCCAGACAGGTCTGATGACGGTTTCCGGCGCAGCTCTGCTCAGGCCGTATAATGGTGGAATCCAGAATGCACCGTCAGGACTCGGGGCTGTAAACTTTACATTCTCTTCGGGACAGGTTCTGGCGGATATTACGGGCTCGACACTCCAGCTTTCCCAGCACAGTTTCGGTATACTCCTTGTCGATCCTGCGACAGGTTCGCCCATATCGCTGAGCTACGGCACCCAGTTGACTCGCACTGCCAATGTAGCGGGGAATATCGCGGGTGTTGCGCTGACCTATGATACGACGAAACTACCGGCGAACCACCAGGTAGCCGCATATCTTATGGTCGATACCTACCCTGCTGTAAAATCCGGTGTCATGACCCTGCCTTAAATATCTGAATGCTTGTTGCGTAATTTTTTTTTAAAAGATCCCGGCTTTAAAACCGGGATCTTTGCTTCATGGATAAAACATCATCGTTCATAACCTAAACGTCAAAGGACGAATCCGTCCGCTGTCTGAACCTTTCTGGACTTTCTGACTGGCTAAATATGCACCATTGATTTTAGTAATAATTGTTATTATATATTAATTCCTATGATACAAATTAACATAACATATTGATTTTATAGATATTTCATTAATACATTGAATTTGTTAAAAAGGAGGTACATATGAAGTTGATAGGGAAAACAAGTTTAATGTTAGTGCTGGCCATGGTTTTCATGGAAGGCTGTTCAGGTTCAAACGGTAAAAACGGCGCAACAGGTGCAACGGGAGCTACAGGCCCCCAAGGGCCAACCGATCCGACGATATCGTGGGTAATGCCTGTACAAGGAGCGTCAGATGTGTACACCGATGCTGTCATCAAGGTGGGTTTTGCAAAGCCCATGGATTCTTCAACGATTAATGCATCAACGTTTTCGGTCTCGACCAGCGGCACAGCTATTACAGGCACCATATCATACGACGCAGGTTCACAGACCGCATTCTTTGACCCGAATGTTCCCTTGTCCCAGTTTGGCTATTACACTGCAACACTGACGACCGGCATCAAGGACACGTCGGGTAATCCGATTCCGGCAACCTACACATGGTCGTTCATGACAGGAGGGTCATCGACGCCCATGAATCTCTATATTTCAGATTATTCAAACGAGATTCTGGTTTTCGACAATGCCGGTTCTGCACAAGGGAACATGTTCCCGGACAGGAACATCTCAGGTTCTAACACACTTCTATCCGGACCGGAAGGCATATGGCTCGATAAAGCAACAGACAGGCTGTATGTGGCAAATCAGCAAGCGAACAGCATAGATATATTTGAAAATGCCGGCACTGCGAATGGCAATATCGCGCCATTAAGGACAATATCAGGAGCAAGTACGGGCCTGAGCCTTCCTTCGGGTCTGTGGTATGATTCGGCATCTGATACACTCTATGTCAGCAATCAGGTGGGCAACTCTATCGAGGCTTTCGCCGATGTGAGTACACTCAATGGAAATGTTGCGCCATCAAGGACGATTTCCGGAAGCAACACGACGCTGCAGGATCCTATTAGTCTCTGGTACGATGCGACATCCGATGAGCTCTATGTCGCAAGCGTCAACAATGCGTCGATAGACATTTTCGATCATGCGAGTACGCTCAGCGGCAACATTGCGCCGTCACGGACAATATCAGGAAGCAGTACGACGTTCGTAAATCCAATAGCACTCTGGTTGGATAATGCTTCAGACCAATTGTACGTTGCGGATTATTCAAATGATTCTGTGGATGTTTTTGACAATGCGAGCACTGCACATGGGAACATCGCACCTTCGAGAATACTTGCCGGAACCAATACTACTTTATCAGGTCTATGGACTATCTGGTTAGATGCATCCAATAACAGGTTGTACGTCAGCAATAGTGGTGGACCGTCTGTACTGGTATTTGACGGTGCGGACACGCTCAACGGAAATGTTGCACCCAGCAGAACGATTGCGGGGGCCAACACCGCTTTTACTTCACCCATAGGGTTGTGGCTGGACATGAATCCATAGGTATTGGTACAGGCAAGGGTAACGTGTTTTTCTGAAGTGGCGGGCTTTTTGAGCCCGCCTTTTTTTATTTGTTGACTCCACCGTACAGGACAGGGGAGTTCTGCTCATGTTAATGCCTTAGATAAAGTCCAAGCTTTAATTCATATCTCAGACAAAGGTTTTATAGTGCTGGCTGTGGTTGTTTGAGCACGGTCTTTTTAATCTTTTTCAATCCCGCCATTGCTATCATGTTGCCGAGGTTCTCGATCCTGAACGGTTTTTCGATATAAAACAGTGCACCGGTATTGAATGCCAGCTTGACGATCTCTTCAGTACCAGCGGCGGTCATCATGATAACAGCAACGTCAGGCCACCTGGTTTTGATAGTCTCTGCGAGCTTGACCCCGCTCATAGCAGGCAGTTTTATGTCCGCCACCACGATATCGACATGAGAGTTTTCCAGTTCCTTCAATGCATCTTCATTGTTTTTTACCGCCATTACCTGCAGATCCCCGCTCATCTGTTGAAGGGCTTTTGCAACGTTTGCTGCAAAATAAATCTCATCGTCAACAATAATTACCTTTTTCATCGTACCTTCTCCTTTCTGTGAGACGGACTATTCAGAGCGCGATCGATGATCCAATTTCCAGATCGTGGCCCGTGACAAAGGGAGCGAAGTATCCATTGTAAAAATGTATATTTCCTCATATATCCTTCTTGTTGAACTCATAAGCAACATATGTGCCAGAGATAATCGTATTTAACTTCTTGATATTGCTGTACTCTTATTATCCGTCATTGCATATGAACATATCTTGCAATGATTCCGTGTAAAAAATGCACTCACAGACCTCGTGCATAGTCATAATGCATGAGAAGCGCAAGGCGCTTAAATTTCGGGACTAAATATATTTATCTTGTATGCAAAGTATAGTATAATTGCATTATGCTGGAAAAAATGTTCGAATTAAGGGCACGCAATACGAATGTAAAAACGGAGTTTATAGCGGGCGTCACCACCTTCATGACCATGGCGTACATTATCCTGGTCAACCCTGCCATCCTGTCGGTCGCTGTTCCACATGGAGCAGGCATGAACTTCGGTGCCGTCATGGCAGCCACGGCGCTCAGCTCTGCACTCGCAACCCTGCTCATGGCGCTCATCGCCAATTATCCGATAGCCCTTGCACCGGGCATGGGCATGAACGCCCTGTTCTCATTCACGATCTGCGGGGCAATGGGGGTGAACTGGCAGACAGCCCTTGGTATCGTATTTCTTTCGAGTGTCATCTTTATTTTGCTGACCTTTTGGGGTGTGCGCGAGCTCATATTCAATGCAATACCCGATACGATAAAATACGCCACGGTCGTTGGCATCGGTCTTTTCATAGCCTTCATAGGCCTCAAGGATGCGGGCATCGTCGTATCGAACGCCGAGACATCCGTTGCACTCGGCAGTCTGAAATCCCCGCCCACGCTGATAGCGATAACCGGCATCATCGTTATTGCAGCGCTCATGTCCCTGAATGTGAAAGGCGCTATCCTCATCGGTATCATCGTGTCCGGATGCATCGGTTACGCTGCGGGTGTCGTGCATTTCGATTTTTCCCACGGCGTTCTGACCCTGCCGGACCTGCGCCCGACCTTCGGCAGGATGGACGTGCGGTCCGCGTTGAACATAAAATACATCGGTGCCGTGTTCACGCTTCTGTTCTTCTCGCTGTTCGATGCGATCGGAACGCTGGTCGGTGTCACGAAACAGGCGGGCATCATGCAGGCAGGACAGGTACCGGAACTCAAAAAGGCTTTGTTCGTCGATGCGATCGGATCCAGCATCGGTGCAGTGCTCGGAACGTCCTCGGTCACGGCGTACATCGAGAGCGCAGCCGGGACCGCTGTCGGCGGAAGGACCGGTTTGACCAGCGTGGTTACCGCACTGTTCTTCCTGCTCGCGGTGTTCTTTACGCAATTCGTCGTGCAGTAGGCGGTGGTCGCAGGCCCATAGCGTGGGGAGGGGACGGGAGCACGTGGTGGATCTGACGGCCGACGAGTTGCGGGCGCTGCGTGACGCCGTGGGTACCGGGGCGGGGGCGGCCGCGGAGGGGGGCACGCTCTTTGCCGT
>JAJYYW010000037.1 GCA_021800575.1 bacterium | reverse complement strand
ACGCAAAGATTCGATGGACCGTATGACCTCGGACGTCAGTATGCCGTTTATCGTCAGGGTATCGTCCACATCCGTAGCTACAAATTCCAGCCCCTGCAGCGCTGTCCTGATTTCATCACGGGTATACATGTGTCAACATTCTGCCGATCGGATGAACGGACCGTCCCTGTCCGTCATTTCTTTTTCATAAAGAAATCCAGGGTTGCTTTCAACCCTTCATCCAGTTTGACCTGCGGCTGCCACCCGAGGAGTGTCTTTGCCAGGGTTATGTCCGGCCTTCGTTGCTTTGGATCATCCTGCGGCAGCGGCCGGTAGGTGATCGTGCTCTTCGAGCCCGAGAGGCTGATGATGTGTTTCGCAAAGTCGATGATCTTCCATTCCTCGGGATTGCCAAGGTTGACCGGACCCGCATAATCCGACATCAACAACCGGTAGATCCCTTCAACCAGGTCGGACACATAGCAAAAACTGCGTGTCTGTGAGCCATCGCCGTATACGGTGAGCGGTTCGTTCCGTAATGCCTGCATGACAAAGTTCGGCACAACTCTGCCGTCGTTGAGACGCATACGGGGACCGTAGGTGTTGAATATCCTCACGATCCTGACGTCGACTTTGTGATAGCGGTGATACCCCATGGTCATTGCCTCGGCAAAACGCTTCGCCTCGTCGTACACACTGCGCGGACCGACGGAGTTCACATTGCCCCAGTAGGTTTCCGGCTGCGGGTTGACGAGCGGGTCACCGTATACCTCGGACGTGGATGCAAGAAAATACCGGGCGCCCTTGTCCTTCGCCAGGCCTATCGTTTTGTGAGTGCCGAGCGCACCGACCTTCAATGTCTGTATCGGGTGCTCGAGATAATCAATGGGACTTGCCGGCGACGCAAAGTTCAGAACATAATCGACCGTCCCGGGAATGTGAATATAGTTTGCTATGTCATGGTTCATGAAAACGAATTCTTTACTCCCGAAAAGATGGGATATGTTGTCCAGTGAACCCGTTATCAGATTATCGACGCAAAACACGTCATACGATTTTGCAAGAAAGTACTCGCACAGATGTGAGCCGATAAACCCTGCACCGCCTGTTATAACGATCCTTTTATTCACGTCAGCCTACCTTCCTATTCCATAGTATTCGAAGCCGCTATCCAGGAGCTGCTGCCGATCGAAGATGTTTCTTCCGTCGAAGATCACGTTCCCCTTCATCACTTTCAGCATGCGGTCAAAATCCGGTTTCCGGTATTCGTTCCACTCGGTCACCAGCACCAGGCCGTCGGCATTCTTCAGTGCCGCGTACATGTCCTTCGCATACTGGATCTTGCTGCCGTACACGTTCTTGATGTTCTTCATCGCCTCGGGGTCGTGCACGGTCACGGATGCACCTGCCTTCAACAAGGCCGGGATTATTACCAGCGACGGGGCCTCCCGTATATCGTCCGTCTTCGGCTTGAACGCAAGCCCCCACAGCGCAAGCCGCCTTCCCTTTAGGTTCCCGCCGAAATGTTTCCTGATCACCTGGGGCATCAATGCCTTCTGGTGGTCATTCACCCGGTCGACTGCGGACAGAAGCTCCATGCTGTAGCCGTGCTGTCTCCCGACATGGATCACGCTCTTGACGTCCTTCGGAAAGCACGACCCTCCGTACCCCACACCCGGGAACAGGAACAGGTGGCCGATGCGGTTGTCGTACCCGATGCCCTTCCTGACGTCATCGATGTTCGCCCCGGTGATGGTACACAGGTTGGCGATCTCGTTGATGAACGAGATCTTGGTGGCGAGCATGGCGTTCGCAGCATACTTGATCATCTCCGAGCTTCGCACGTCCGTCACGATGATCGGATTTCCGGTCCGCGTGAACGGCTCGTACAGGGATTTCAGGACAGCGCCCGTGCTCTCGTTGTTGACGCCGATAACAACGCGGTCCGGTTTCATGAAATCTTCGATGGCCGCGCCCTCTTTCAGAAACTCGGGGTTCGATGCAATATCAAAGGGTGTCCGCGTCTCTTTTGATATGATCTTCTGGATCGCCTCCGAGGTGCCCACAGGAACCGTGCTCTTGGTAACGACGATCTTGTGCTCGTTCATAAACCTGCCGATATCCCGTGCTACGGCCTTTATCGCGCCCAGATCCGTTGCCCCGTTGTGATCCGGGGGCGTACCGACAGCGATGAATATGATGCCCGATTCACGGACCGCACTCTCCATATCCGTGGTAAACTTCAGCCGGTGCTCTTTCTGATTCTTCTGTATCAGCTCCTTCAATCCAGGCTCGTAGATCGGAATGATGCCCTTTTTTAGCGATTCGATTTTTTTCCGGTCGATGTCCATGCACACGACATCGTTGCCGCTGTCGGCAAAACACGTGCCCGTGACCAGCCCGACATATCCTGTGCCTATAACCGTCAGTTTCATACGATTCCCTCTTCTTTATGGATTAGTTTTATGAACCGGAACGCTTCCGCAGTTTCCCGTTCGTATCCAGGTATTCATACAGTGCATCATACCACGGCCGGATGTCAACCTTTGTAACCTGCCGGACCGCTGTCTTGTCCAGTCCCGAATTGTGCGGTCTGCGGGCAGGCCGCACAAATGCCGACGAATCGACCGGAACAACCGTTGCCTGCATCCCGGCGAGCTTGAGTATCTCGCGGGCAAATCCGAACCATGACACAATGCCTTCATTCGAATAATGAAACACCTTTCCCCGGATCTCCGGGTGGTGTGCAAACCACCGGATAACCGAGGCGAGGTCCTTCGTATACGTCGGGCTCCCGTACTGATCGTCGACGACCTTCAGCGTGCTGTTCTCCTGTGCAAGCTTCAGGATCGTATCAACGAAGTTGTTGCCGTTCTCGCCGAACAGCCACTGGGTCCTGAGTATAAGGTACGCCCCGGAAAACCGTGCCAGCTCCTGCTCGCCCAGCAATTTCGAACGTCCGTACACGGAAATAGGATAGGGGGTGTCCTCCTCGGCATAAGGACCGTCCTTCTCTCCGTCGAAGATGTAATCCGTACTGATATGGATTATCCGTGCCCCGGTATCCTGCGCTGCCTGTGCAAGGTACCCGACTGCAGTCCCGTTCACCAGCATTGCCGTTTCTTCCTCGCTCTCACACCGGTCGACTGCCGTGAATGCAGCTGCATTGATGATGAGCTCCGGCCGCAGCGACTGCAGGGATTCGGAAACGGCGTCTCTGTCGGTTATATCGAGCTGCTGCTCGGTTAACGCTGTCACCGAAAAATCCGGCCGCAGAACAGCCTCAAGTGCTGTGGCAAGCATGCCGCCTGCCCCTGTGATAACGACCTGTGTGCGCGTCATGACGGGTGCTAATAACCCTTGAGTCCTTTGACAGCGTAATTCTTTTCGTAATACGCCAGGTATTCCCCTGATTTAATCCTGTCCCACCACGCCCGGTGCGTACTATACCAGTCAATGGTGGCCTTCAGACCTTGATCGAGGGATGTCCGGGGTGACCAGCCGAGCTCGTTTATGATTTTCGAAGGGTCTATCGCATACCGGCGGTCATGCCCGGGCCTGTCTTTCACATAGGTGATCAGGGATTCCGGTTTTCCCATGAGGCGAAGCACGCTGTCTATCAATGCCTTGTTCGTGCTCTCATAGCCGGCCCCGATGTTGTAGACCTCGCCTTCCTTCCCCTTGTGCAAAACCAGATCGATTGCCTCGGCGTTATCCGTCACAAAGATCCAGTCCCGCACGTTCATCCCGTCGCCATAGATGGGAACCGGCCTGTCTTCAAGAAGGTTCGTGACAGCGAGGGGCAGTAGTTTCTCGGGAAACTGGTAGGGTCCGTAGTTGTTCGATGTCCGGGTGATCATGACGGGCATTCCGAATGTTTCGTAGTATGCGTGCGCGATCATGTCCGCAGAAGCCTTGCTCGCGGAATAGGGGCTGTTGGGGTGCAGGCACGTCGTTTCCGAAAATCGTCCGGACGGACCGAGTGACCCGTACACCTCGTCCGTGGATATCTGGATAAACCTGCCCACCCGTTTTTCCCGCGCACAATCGAGCAGGATCTGCGTCCCCAGGATGTTGGTCGTGATGAAGGCCGCAGGTTCGAGGATGCTCCTGTCCACGTGCGATTCTGCCGCAAAGTTGATGACTGCGTCCACCCTCGTATCAAGGATATCGTGAACCAGTTTTGCATCCGCGATGTCGCCCCGGATAAACGTGTAGTGCCGGCTGCCAGCTGCGGAGACGAGGTTTTCGAGGTTACCCGCGTACGTAAGTTTATCGAGGTTGATGATATCGTAATCAGGATGGTGCTCCAGCATGAAGAGTATGAAATTCGATCCGATAAACCCGGCACCGCCGGTGATCAAAAGCTTCATTACCCGTCCTTCCTGGACCAGTCGTACGGTATCGTATTGTTATGGGGGTCTATCCGGTACTCGTCCGGCTGTTTATAATTGAAAATATTGGTGGGCACATTGATCACGATTGCCTCTGTTTCACTGACGCATTTAAACCCGTGATATACCATCTCGGGTATTGATACGAGAATGGGGTTGTGCTCGCCCGCGAAAAACTGGTTGACCTCGCCCTTCGTCTTCGAGCCTTCCCGGTCATCATAGAGCACGATCTTCATCATCCCTTTCACGACGCTCATGTTGTCTGTCTGGTGCTTGTGGTAATGCCAGGCCTTGACGACACTGGGATATGCGGTGGTCATATACACCTGCCCGAACTTCGAAAACAGTTCGTCGTCGGACCTGAGGATCTCCATCAGCCTGCCCCGCTCGTCGCAGATGACCTTCAGGTTTTTAATTTTTACACCATCTATCATGATTCCTCCTTGTTCGCCATCGATGCATGCCACATACCGTCGTCCGGTACCAGCTGCTTACGGCAGTCCCACCGTGCTGTTGTCTCCGAGCAGCAGCCGGTACACCTTCGGTTTCTCGTTGAGCTTTTTCACTGCAACGCCCCTGCCGACCAGACTGTCTTCTATCTTGATACCGACGTCCTCGATTCGGCAGTTTTCAAGAATGATGCTGTGCTCTATCTCGCTGTTGATAACCTCGGTACCCGACGATATCGAGGTGAATGGACCGATGTACGAATTGACGATTTTCGCACCCCTGCCGATCGCGGCAGGCCCCCTGATGATGGAATTTTTCACCACAGCGCCCTTTTCAACTATAACCTTGAACTCAACCCGGGACTGCCTGTCAACGGTACCCCTGATATCCGTCTCGTACAGATCGAGCATCATCCTGTTCGCCTCGAGCATGTCTTCCAGTTTTCCGGTGTCCTTCCACCACCCGGTCACGATGTGGGGCAGGACCCTGAACTTATGATCGATGAGCCACTGGATAGCGTCCGTAATCTCCAGCTCTCCGCGCTTGGACGGCTTGATGGACCGGACCGCTGTATGGATGTGCTTGTCGAACATGTACACACCGACCAGGGCAAGGTCGCTCTTGGGCTTCTTCGGTTTTTCCTCGAGGCGCACCACAGCCGAGTCTTTCAACTCGGCAACGCCGAATTGATTCGGCTTTTTGACATGGGCGAGCAATATCTGCGAATTCGGAGAACGATCCTTGAACTGCTCGACCAGGTTGGTGATGCCGCTCTTGATAAGGTTGTCCCCCAGATACATGACAAACGGCTCGTCCTTGAGAAAATCCCTCGCGATGAGCACTGCGTGGGCCAGTCCCAGCGGCTTGTCCTGCTGGATGTAGGTTATGGTGACACCGAATTTTTTCCCGTCGGCTACGGCGCCCCTGACCTCCTCGGCAGTGTCTCCCACGATGATGCCGATATCCGTGATGCCTGCGTCACGTATGGCCTCGATCGCGTAGAACAGGATGGGCTTGTTCGCTACCGGGATAAGCTGCTTTGCGCCCGTATGGGTGATGGGCCTCAGCCGTGTGCCCTTGCCGCCGCTCAGTATCAATGCCTTCATTATCGGAAGAAATCCCTTATCCTGTCGAAGATTGTCGGGCTGCCGCTGTAAACAGCCCTGAGTTCCATGGTTTTTGCCTGGCTCTTGAGAAAAACATTCATCGGTACATCCCAGGTAACATCCCTGTCCTGAATATTCCCGTTGGCAGAGATCACCTTGGTTGGAAAACTGACCTTGAATTTTATGCCGTAGTTCGCAAGCGATCCCTTGAGGATGTTTTCATAATTCATCCGTGCCGATGTATGCGTGTCCTGAGTCCTGGTCATGGCGTTAATCAATGAAATCGTCAATTCCCTGTTGTTGCCGGCCGCTGCAAGCTGGAATTGTACATTGTTCATCCTGACATCCTTGATAGCGCGAAATTTCACCCTCCCGTCAAGGATATAATATCCTTTGTCTGTTGACACACTGACCTTTTTGACGTCAACGCCTTTCAGCCCTGCAAATTGCTCGTTGAAATCTTTGACCGTCAGGGGAAATTCGATGCCTGTCTGTACCATGGCATTCCGCAGGCTGTTTTGATCCTTCATAAGCGCCTCGGGTATATAATAGGAAAGCTGCATACTCCCCGAACCATTCAGGTTGAGGACAATGTGTTCTTTTACATTGATACATCCCGACAGCAGGATGAGACCTATGAAAGCTGCGTATTTGATATATCTCTGCATGCTTGCCTTTTACAGAAATTCCCCGTCTCTGTCAACCGAACCGCAATAACAATCCATTGCGTGTTTTAACCCACAACGAATCGATATTTACAATTATTCAACAAACACTGCTAACGGGTTAATTATTTAAAGGGATTTTCGTTTGCACCGGCAGAAATAACAGCACAAAGGGTTGATATCCAACCCCTTGTGCGTTTTTTCACCCATTTACTTTTTACGCTTTACCGGTTGACCGCTCAATACAGCCTGTGCTGCAGCAAGACGCGCAACAGGTATCCTGTACGGCGAGCAGCTCACGTATGTCAAACCTGTGTTGTGGCAGAAATGTATGGTCTGCGGGTCACCGCCGTGCTCGCCGCAAATGCCGAGTTTGATATCGGGCCTGACCTTTTTGCCTTTTTCCACCGCCAGGGCGACAAGTCCTCCCACACCCTTCGTGTCAATGGTTGCAAAGGGATCGAACGACAGGATATTCCGGGGTTTTACGGTTACCTGGTAGCCGCATACCTCGCACACACCATCCTTGTTCAATCTGCCGCCGCAGATCGGGCAATGCTCTGAATAGGATCGGTAAAAACTGATAAACCTTCCGGCATCATCCCTGGAAAACCCGTAGGTCGTCTGGGTCAGGTCGTTTGTTCCAAAGGAGAAAAACTCTGCCTCCTGTGCAATCTCGTCGGCCGTGATTGCTGCCCTGGGCAATTCTATCATGGTTCCGACCAGGAATTTGATCTTTTTATTCTTCTGTTTCATGACCGCATTGGCTGTTTCAAGCACAATTGCCTTTTGTGCATGCATCTCTTCAACCATACTGATAACCGGCAGCATTATTTCGGGGAAGACCTTGATGCCCTGGCCCTGCAGTTCACAGGCTGCCTCGATAATGGCCCTGACCTGCATCCTGGTTATGTCTGGCATGATAATACCGAGCCGCGCTCCCCGCAGACCAAGCATGGGATTGAATTCATGAAGCTCTTCGACACGCGCAAGCAGGGTCTTTTTCTCGGCCAAAACAGCCGGAGAACCGCCCTGGAGTTCAAGCCGGGCTATCTCGACCATCAATTCCTCCCTCTTGGGAAGGAATTCATGGAGCGGGGGGTCCAGCAGCCGTATGGTCACCGGCAGGCCCTGCATCTCCTTGAGGATTCCGACAAAATCCTTACGCTGCATAACGAGGAGCATATCGAGAAACTTGAGTCGCTCTTCCCGCGTTTCCGCAAGGATCATTTTCTGCATGATACCGATTCTATCTTCCGCAAAGAACATGTGCTCTGTCCTGCACAGGCCGACACCCTGCGCGCCGAACGCCCGCGCCCTGCTTGCATCCCTTGGGGTATCTGCATTCGCCCGCACGCCGAGTCTCCTGATATTATCGGCCCAGGTCATGATGGTTTTAAAATCGCCGGTAAGGTCCGGATCGACAAACGGGACCTTTCCGATAATGACATCTCCGGTGGAGCCATTGATCGAGATGTAATCTCCTTCTTTTAATAATTTGTCTCCCACCTTCACAGAATGTGTTTTCTCATCTATCTCCAGGACCTCGCACCCCACAATGGCAGGCTTTCCATACTGGCGCGCGACGACAGCGGCGTGGGACGTCATACCTCCCCGCCTGGTCAATATGCCTTTCGAGGCATCCATGCCGTGGATATCATCCGGGGATGTCTCTTCCCGTAAAAGGATAACGGCCTGGTCTTTCTGTGCCCATTCGACAGCCCTGTTCGCCTCAAGGACAATCATTCCTGAGGCAGCACCCGGTGAGGCGGCAAGTCCTTTTGCAATAACATCGTACTTTGCCTTGGTATCAAAAACCGGATGAAGAAGCTGTTCGAGCTTATCGGGCTCTATCCGTGCTATCGCCTGCTCTTTGGTTATGAGCTTTTCCCTGACCAGATCAACCGCTATCTTCAGTGCTGCCTGGGGGGTTCTTTTACCGGTTCTCGTTTGCAGCATGTACAGCTTTTCGTTTTCGATGGTGAATTCAAAGTCCTGAACATCCCGGTAGTGCTTCTCAAGCCTTGTCGTGATGTCCCGCAACTGTCTGAAAACAACGGGCATCTCTTTCCCAAGTTCTGATATGGGTTTTGGGGTCCTTATGCCTGCCACGACATCTTCACCCTGAGCATTGAGCAGATAATCACCCAACATCTTTCTGTCGCCAGTCGATGGATC
>JAJYYW010000036.1 GCA_021800575.1 bacterium | reverse complement strand
TTTTATCTTTATTTGCTATCTCGTGAAGCCTTTCTTCATCCTCACCTGTACCCGCTATTTTCAGTATTATGGGACGCTGAACATGTTTCATTGCTTTAATAATTAAATCAACTCGTTTCCATCTGTGCAATCTACCCGGCATAAAAAGATAGTTTTTATATTCTCCTGCCTTAAATTTATCGTACGATAGTGCGGGATAAAGGACTTCACTTTTTAGGTTATTATACTGTAGTAATCTGTTTGAAACAGTATTTCCAATAGTATATATTTTTTTTATATGTGGATACGCTAACACGGCGGAATCCAATGAAACAATAAATTTTCTTTGTTCTAATAATTCTGAAGTCGGATAGGGAAATTCTTTTTCAAAGATATCATAAAAAATTCGCATTGTGTGAACTAAATAACAAACATGATTTTTATGTTGAACAAAATAAGATGGTGCTTTTGTAGAGATTACTCCGTCGTAAGCTGATAAATCCAAGTCGTAGAAATTGAGGAGCGTCTCTTTTATCGTATCAAAACTCGATTCATCGCTCACCCGACTGATTATTTCAGTATTAATTCCGGTTGAATTTAACGCATTCACCAGGCCTTCATAAAATCTCTCGGCACCACCCTGTTCTCCGGTTTTTGAAGCCACAGCAAGGACTGCTATCTTCATCACTTGTACCCTATGAGTGCGTAATCCTGTTCCATGTTCATTCTCTGTACAATATCATTGTCTGCCGATTTCCCTGCAGGGTGACCCGGTTCCCTCATGGTATGAAGCCGCAGTAGTTCAATGTTGGCAAACCCCCTTTGTTCTGCAAGGAACTGCAGTGTGTCCGGAGGCAGGGGATGCAGGTGTGTAGGATCGGTGTAAAAATTACACGCTCCAACAATCAGATTCTCGGGGTTGGGCGTTTCTACTATTATCATGCCCCCGGGCTTTAAGGCACGCAGGCAGGTGTCGAACAGATCCAGCACCGTCTTGAACGGCAGGTGTTCCACGATATGAAATCCGGTGATTATATCCAGGGAACCTGGCGCTTGTTTTTTTAAGTATTCAACCGCATCTGCTTCAATTGCAGAAAAGCCCTGGTCTGTACATTGTTGCACCATGAGCCTGTTACAGTCGACACCCCTTGCAGTATTCCCCTGTTCCTTCATCAGCTCCAGCCACTCCCCCCTGCCGCATCCTGCATCGAGAAGTGTTACAGCATCTCTGCCGTGCTTTATCATTTCGACATACGGCAGATAGACCTTGAGCCTCTCTTTGATATCTTCACGTGTACCCCGGAACCTGTTCTCAAATGCCACGTACAGGGGGTTCAGTACACTTGGTTCTACGGTTACAGCTTCCGCTTTGGTTTCGAGCCGTGCGGTAAGATCATCTCTGACCTTATTGAGGGAGTGAACATCGGCTTTGTCCGATAACCGTGTGTCCAGATGGGTGATATTTTCATCGAATTGTTTGACCATACGCGCTGTATATGCGCCGTATTGTTCAACATTTCTTACTATTCTGGGAAGTTGGACTACAGCCGTTACAAGCCGCACCATATATCCCAGTACCGGAACACGATAGATTGTGTTGACCAGGTACCTGGGAAAAAGCCCTTTGACGACAACACCCTTTCCTCTTCCCTCGTTTGAGTATCGCAGTGCCCCCAGTATCTGGATTTTATTGAACGTATGCGTGGTCAACCTGGACACATAAAGGTTAAAACCCTCGTCATCCGGAGTTCTTTTCAGAATATGAGCGTATGCATGCGTGATGAATGCTTCATCGTCGTACTTCAGGAAGTCTTCCAATAATAGGTATTCTTTTTGTTCGGGGATAAATTTCTTGAATCGTAAAGCGACCCCATACAACAAGCGGTAAAACGGAAATTTTTTCAGGTTTTGCTGTAACCATTTGACCAGCATCCAGATCCTTGTTTTTCTTATTTTTGCGGCATCGGTCCTCAATGCCTCTGCCTTCCTTCTGGACAGTTCTTCCCTGATCTTTTTCATGACTTCGTCTACGTTGATTTGAGGTACAGGTTTGTTATTCATACGCCCAACCGTGCATCGAATACCTTGTTTTTCATATACTCCTCAGCCTGATCGACAAGCCCTTTATCGTATAGATTGAGACGCCTGATTGTTCTGTGAACTTCTTGCTCTGCTTCATCAAATTCATGATTGTGTAGTGACAGGTTTGCAGAGCGCGCAATGCTGCAGTCCGACAAATCCAGATCGATATTATAGTGTTTCAATTCTGCCGTCATTCTCTGCTTTTCTTCCGGTGATGCATCGACAGCGTCTATGTTAAAAAATATAGCATGTATGCGAAGATTCTCTATCAGGGAGCACAGCCATATACCGTAGAATAAGACGTATAACTCTTTCGTTTTTAAATGAGGCAGTACTTCATTCGTATACCATGCCATTTCGTCTTTGAAGTTGACTGAATCATTGCGGGGTATGTTGTAGCGGCTGGACAACTCTGCGAATAAGCTGTTCTTATCTTGATTCTTCCCTATGGTCATCAACGTCATCGTATGAAAATAGGGGTTGCCTTTGTTCAGATGGCTCTGGTAGGACTCGAACTGAAACCTGGGATGCCTCAGCAGGTATATGTTGACGGCATCAAAGTGCTTTTTCATCCATCCCGATCTCATACTGCTTCTTGTAAACTTAAAGACCGGCCGCAGAGGGCTGTACCCTATAAGGAAATATAAATAATCTTTCAGATCTTCTTTGCCCTCATCGGGGTTGATGCAGAAGAAATCGAGGGTAAACTCCTTCTGAAACGCAGGGACCTTGCTGTTGATCGTAAAATACTCCCAGAAATAATGTTTGTCGGTCGGCGGATGCCCCAGAAATTTGGTGTGCTCTTCAAGGGGGGTGCCGAATATTTTCTTTTGATCTCTGATTTCGAGCGCAAGCAATACTTCATGGAAGGGTTCATGATACGCCCAGAATTTACCCGTACTTCTGAATTTGTTCCATAGGTACGTACTGCCGCTTCGAAAGATGGAATGAATGAACACAGGCTGGAGATCCGGGATCCGTACCTTCAATTTCCCCAGTTCCACACACTCCTTTGTTATGATGTCGGAGAGACTTGCGAGCTGGGCCTCGTAGTTCTTCTGTTGTTCACCGGTGCTGCGCTCGAACTCTTTGACCTCGTCATCCATTTCCTTGATGGAAACGGTTAACGCCTGATTGGCCTGTTCGAGCTTCCTCTTGAGATCTGCTTGTTCCTTTTTTACCTCTTGATTGGACGCCTTGAGCCTCTCATTCTCTTCAGAGAGGACAAAAATCTTCCCCGGTGCTGCTGCTATCATGTACATCCACCAGACGATTGAACCAACAACAGGAACCTTTCTGATCAATAAACCAAGCTTATGTAAGCCCCCTGCCTGTCCACGCTGCATGGTCATTCCCGCTCCGCCATCTTACCGCCGGAAAATCTTTGCGGAGAGTTTATCCAGCAACAGCTTAAAACTGTCTTCTATGCTTAATGTGTCCGTTTCTATAACCAGGTCCGGGGTAAGCGGCTCCTCGTAGGGGTCATCAACTCCGGTAAAATGTTCTATCATGCCCTGTCGTGCCTTTTTGTACATACCCTTGACATCCCGCTGCTCGCAGATTTTCTCAGGACAGCTCACGAACACCTCGAAATAGTTTTCGATCAGCCTCCGCTGTTCCTCCCGGGCCTCCCTGTAGGGCGATATGGCCGCAACAATAGCGTGGATCCCGTGTTTATTCAGGGTCCTGCTGAGCCAGCCTATCCTCCGTATATTTTCATCACGGTCCTGTTTTGAATAGCCCAGTCCCCGGGTGAGATATTGCCGGACGACATCGCCGTCGAGGAGCTCTACATTCGCTATGCCCTGCTCCCAGAGATGGTTGTGCAAAAGCGTGGCGAGCGTTGTCTTGCCCGAACAGGGCAATCCCGTGAACCAGATCGTAAAACCTTTCATCAGAATCTTCCTCTCTGAGCGTCTCTTCCTGTCATAAGAAACACGATCAGATTATGCCCTGCCCGTAAGAGAGCTTTATCTCTCATGCTGACGAATGAGGCGGCATTATCGTACCATACACGGTGTCTTATAAGAAAACTCTGGTGCATATTGTTGTGCAAAGTATACAAGTTCCCGTTCCTACCGTCAAGACCACCCCCTCAACGATGAATACCCCGGGCAACTATTCTATCGGTCACAGCCGGCATCCCCGAAAAACCGGGGCGGCCCTATTTTATAAACCGGTCGTCCGGAACACCAAACACGGATTTGACCGTCTCCAGCAGTTCGCGGTCGCCGGACGGCGCGCATTGAACGATCCTGCCGTTGTCCATCAGGCACAGCCGTCCGAAAAACTCCATGGCCAGGGGCAGTTCGTGCATGGCCGATATGATGGTGGTGCCCTTGCTGTGGAGATGCCGGAGGGTACGGATAAAGGTGAGCTGGTGTCCTATGTCGAGATGCGAGATGGGTTCATCAAGCAGGAGTATCTCCGGCCCCTGCGCTATTGCCATTGCCAGCATGACCCGCTGTTTTTCCCCCATGGACAGCGTAAAAAATTTCCTGTGGACAAGTCTGTGCGTGTCCGTCAGCTCGAGCGCATCATTGAGCACAGCGGTATCATGGTCATCGAGCCGTACGAACATGCCGGCATGCGGATATCTTCCGAGTGCAACGATCTCCTCCACGGCGAAATCAAACGGCAGTTCAATACCCTCGGATACATACGCACGCATGCGTGCAAGCTGTCTGCGGGTCAGCGTGTGGATATCCTGGTCCCGGAGCACGACCGTGCCTGCAGCCGGCCTGAGGATACCGGCAAGGAGCTTGAGCAGGGTCGTCTTCCCCGAACCGTTGGGTCCTATAATCCCCAGCATCTCGCCCTGTTCCACTTCGAGGTTTAAGCCGTCCATCCTGAAGGTGCTGTTGTGCGCGAAGCCGATGTTTCGGGCAGACAGGTACATCAGAACTTATACCCCCGGTATGTGCGCAGAAGCAGGTACAAAAAGAACGGCGCTCCGATGAGCGACGTGATGACCCCCACAGGTACGACCACGGGCCGCAGCACGGTGCGGGCGATAAGGTCCGCGATCAGCACGAAAATGGCCCCGCCAAGACTGCTGACGATGATCAGCCTCCGGTGGGACGGCCCGACGATTAATCGTGTAATGTGCGGCACAACGAGGCCCACAAAACCGACAATCCCGCTCAGGTACACCGCAACCCCTGCGAGCAGGGAAGCTATAACCATGGACAGCAGCCGGGTTCTCTCCACATGCACGCCGAGGCTTGATGCCTTCTCATCGCCGAACGACAGTATGTCGAGGTACGGTGCCGTGACGATCGCAAGGGCCATCAAGACCATAAATACAATACCGATAAAGATAAGCTCGTGCCAGCCTGTTTCTTTGATGCCTCCCATGATCCACAGCATGATGGAGTAGATTCTGATCTGCAGACTACTGCTCATCAGCATCACGAACGACATGATGGAACCAAGGAGCGCACTGATGGCAACGCCCGCGAGGATAAGATACAGGGGTGAAGACCCTCCGGACGAAAGGGATAGCAGGTACACCAGGGTCATGGCACCGATCGCGCCGAAAAAGGCGGCCAGGGAAACAGGGACACTGGTGAGGAGAAATGCCTGTGCCACGGCTGCACCCAGTGCTGCCCCGGCGGATATTCCAAGGATGTAGGGATCGGCAAGCGGGTTGCGCAGGATCGCCTGAAACATCGCACCGCTCACGCCAAGCCCGGCACCCACGATGATCCCGGCAAGGGCCACCGGCAGCCTGATGGAAAGGACGATCGTGCTATCCACAGTTTTTGCGGACGACAGAAAGGCATGCAGAATATCCGGCAGGGGGATGCTCACCGGGCCGAGGGCGATGTTCAGGATAAAGGCCGCCGCAAGGCACAACACCAGCCCGGTCCATAAAAGCCATCCATGTGGTACTCCGTTTCTGTCACGCTTCATGACAAACAGCCGCATCGTGCTGTTATACCATCATGGGAGCGAAACAATAAAATCGCGTCGTTGTTCATCGTTTTAAATCCCGTGCTCCCTGTTTATGCCCGAATTTTTTATTTTGCAACTGTGGCTTTGCCTGACAAAGCCCCGGGTGGATATCCTGTGCTATCTGCACAAATGCGCGCACGATCTCAGGATCCGGCCGTGATATGAGGTTTGTATCGATCGTATACACCCTGCCCTCCCGGAGGGCCTTAATCCCGGACCAGCCGGGCCGCTGTTGAAGCCGTGCTCTCCTGACGTAGTGCGACATGATGATGACATCCGGGTTCTGCGCAATGATGTACTCCGCTGATAATTGCGGCCACAGGGTATTGACCGTGTGAGCAATATTGACAGCGTGCGACATGGTGATAAGGCTGTCGATAAAACTTCCCCTGCCAACCGAGAATGGCCGGGATGGATCCGAGCCATCTATCTCGAAATACACCCGCGGCGCCGTCGTGCAGTCTGCCAGCCGTGCGCTGACTTTCTTGATGGTGTGTTTCATACCATCCACAATAGCGGCTGCCGCGGAATCCGCCGACAAAAGGCCGGCGACAAGCTTGATATCGTGCATAACGCCGTCAAGGTTTCCCGGTGAGAGGATCACGCACGGAATACCAAAACGACCAAGCCTGTTGCAGACCGTGTTCTGCCCGTAAATGCCGAGGACGAGATCCGGACTGACGGCGACAATATCCTCCAGGGACGGGTTGATAAACCCGATTCTTTTGACAGCGGCGGGAAGCGGGTTGTTATCCGAACTGTTGACGCCCACAATCGTGGACGTCAGGCCAAGCGCCTCGACGATCTCCGTATTTGACGGTGCAAGGGTCACAACCCGCTTGACGGGTAAACGTACGGTTACGTTTCTTCCCGCATCGTCTCTTATTTCTATTTCTGTAGGGGCAGGGCTCGCCCCTGCCCTTTTTTGTACGGCCGCAGGCAGAGACGATGCATAAGTTACCCCTGTCCTGTATAGGGCAACCGCAAGGGTTGCTCCTACAAGAACAAATACTACAATCATGACGGCAACTGGGCGGCGGAGAGGCGTTACATGTAACGCCCCTCCCGGTTCTTGATTATCACCTGGCACAGCACGTGGAGTCACGTTGCAATGTGCCCCTGTAAAAGTTTTGCCTCTGTTTTCATGATCAATACACAAAGACCACATCCTGTGCAGGCTCGGGAAGGGTAAATGTTTTTATCACGGTATTTGTCTGCGGATCGATCTCAAAAACCATATTGTCCGACCAATCCGTCGCCCACAGTGTACCATCCGGTGCAAATTTAATGCTGGTAAGGCTGTAGCCGGTCAGTCCCTTGACCTGTCTTGTCAGATCCGTCGTTGTAATAAACGTTCCTGCATTGGTATTGATCTCATCATACCCCACCCTGCTGCTGAGTGCCACATAGCCGATCCCCGTGGTGCTCACGGCGACACCGGCTCCGCCACCGCTCAACGGTATCACCGCCGTTTCTGTAAACGCGTTATCGAACAACGCCGCGTAACCGCCGATCGTGCTGTAATTTCCGTTCGCTATCACCACGAAACCGGTTGACGTTGCCGCAGCAGCCTGGAGATCGATGGCATCCGCAGTTGTGATGTTTTGCGCAACCGTGTCCTGTGAAGGGTCTATGACGCTGATCATGCCCGGTTCGGCATACGTTAAGTCCGTGTAACTCAGACCGTTATTTGCAACGATGATTCTGTTGTTGATTGCCGTTATGCCCCAGGGCAGAGGCTGGAACTTCGGGTTCCACGCGGTGTAAGGCTTTATAGGTATGCTCCCCAGTACTGTATTTTTGTTCATGTTCAGAACCATGACCGCGTTGCCGCCGTTCAGGGACACATAGCCCTTTTGAAGGCCCTTGAACGTTGTGACCGTCATATACTCGGGATAATTTGCATAGGCCTGGTTCACCGGCGGCAACGGAATTACGCCCTGGTTGACCATGTATATGGATGATGAGCTCTCGGTGATGGATATGACCGAGAGTGTCGAATCGCCCGCGTTCACGACATACAGGGTTTCACCGTCGAGCAGCATGCTGTTGGGCATCAGGCCGACATGCAGGCCGAGCTTCGTTACGGTACCCTGCGTCGGTGACAGCGCGTACAGGGAACCGGGCGTCGAGCCCGAGGGTTGCGAGAGTGCTATGACATACGGCGCCTGCGGGAGTACCGTATTCCCGGAACTTGCCTTGCCGCACCCTGCGGTCATAATGACCGCGCTCACGAGAAGTCCGGATACAGCCATCGCGATTACTGCGCGTGCACCCCGGAGCATCCCCCCATTCAAACGAGTTGTTCTTTTGAAAACATCTGTTTCTGTAGATTCTTTCATCTTTTCTCCTTTTATTTTTTTTATTTTTTAATCTTTAATTTTTAATTTCTTCATTAATCTTGAATTTTTAATTGGATCCCTCCCCACACATACTGCCCGGGCATCGGATAGCCTGAAATATACTGATAGCTTGTGAGCGTATCGAATGTATTTGAAAAATACTGGGTAAACGTCACGAACGGCCGCACCCAACGTACCCCGTAGCTCAGCACTGCGTTAAGCGTATAAAATCCAGGCAGGGACTGGCTGTTCGTCGGTGTGATCTGCCGCACCCCGGTGTAGCTGATACCCAGTGAGACGTACCTGGGACCCTCACCTATCTTTACCGATGTATTGACGAGCATATCCGGTCTGTAGGTAAGCTCTTTGCCGTACGATCCCGTGGGTACATCCGAAAGGTTGCGCGTGCCGAGCATACTCATGTTTCCCGACAGCGTCAGCAGTCGCACCGGCGTTGAATGAACAGAAAGCTCCATGCCCTCGATGATTGCACCTGTTATATTCTGTGGTGTCCATATACCGTTAGCCGACGGCGACCACTGGATCAGGTCGTGATACCGGTCATAGAATCCGTTCAACTCTATGGTGGTGTCGGTCAGCGGGGACACCAGCAGGCCGAACTCGTAACCGGTTTTCGTCTCTGACCTGAGCGCAGGGCTTCCCATCGCTCCTGCGGCATTGGGCCACTACAGATCATCGAGGGACGGGGCCTGGTACGC
>JAJYYW010000035.1 GCA_021800575.1 bacterium | reverse complement strand
CTGGTGTCCGGCTGTGAGACAGCTCAGAGGATAAACGGACAATCGATCACGTTTGTCCTTATGGACGCGGGCAAGATATGGGACAAGGAAAAGATTCAGGGGCTCCTCGGCGGCGGGCTTACACTGCTGAAGCAGCGGCTGGCTGTGGAGCGCGACCTTGCCCTGGATTTCATCGATATTCTGGGAGAACGGGAGATGGGCAAATACTACTGTGCAAAGTGCGGCATGCTGTTCGAGTTCGGTATGCGCCGGGACAGCGTGACGTGTCCGCTGATGTCCCAGAAGTGTATGTTTGATCCACAGCACATCGACTCGACATCGTATACCCCGGACAAGCTGATCAAACAGCTCGATATGACACCGGATATTTACCAGCGGTTCATCAGAAAAGCCGCGCGGGAGGCACTGTCGCCTGAAACGGTCAGGGAGATCCTCAGTGAATGGCGGGTGGTCGATCAGCAGGATGAGATCCTCAAAAGACTGTCCTAGGCATTCGGTTGGAGCAGGGGATCAGAAAGGAACAGGCCGCGCATACGGTGGACAGGGCTTATGTACAACCCCGTGAAAGGTATCTGTCGTTATCATGGACACGCATGAGCGTCTGACCGCCGTTTTGCTGCTCGCGTTCGGAGGCCCCCAATCCATGGATGAGGTCGAGCCCTTTCTCCGTCAGCTCATGGAGGGCAGGCAGGTTACGCCCCGGCAGATCGAATCAGTCAAGGAACGCTATAGGCTGATCGGCGGCGGTTCTCCGTTGAGATCCATAACAGACCTGCAGGCGAAGAGGCTAGAGACAGTGTTAAACGAAGCCGGACCTGCGTACAGGGTCTTTGTCGGTATGCGGTATACCCAGCCCTTTATTGAAGACGCCGTAGAGCAGATCCTATCGCAGGGCATGAGCGAGATGATTGCCCTGCCGCTGTCCCCGTATTACAACAGTGCAAGTACGGGCACGTATGTGGAACGGCTTGAACAGGCGGTTGCCGGGAGACAGGTGCATCTGAAGCTCGTGAAAAACTACCATACCAATCCATACTTCATCAAGGCTGTGGAGCTGGCCATTCAGGGAAGCATACAGCATGTTGACGACCCTTTCGTCATCTTTAGCGCCCACAGCCTGCCTGCTGCAACAGCGAAGGCTGACGTCTACGTGGAACAACTTGAGCAGACATTGAACTTGATTGTTAAGGACCTGACTTTATCTGAATATGCACTCGGGTTTCAGAGCAGGGGCATGGCAGGCGGAGACTGGCTTGGCCCGGATGTGAAAGATATTATGGATGGATGCGCGAATGCCGGCAAAAAAAATGTTGTAGTGGTACCGTATGGATTTGTTTCCGACCATGTGGAAACCCTGTATGATATTGATATCGTGTATAAGGCGTATGCAGGATCCCGCGGACTGAACTTCCTTCGTACCCCGTCACTCAATGCATCACCGGTCTTTATTCAGGCACTCAAGGACGTCGTGGGCGGTTTATGAAAAAATCCATCGTTGTCATAGGTGCCGGCATATCCGGGCTGTCTGCTGCGTACCGGCTGAATAAGCTCAAAACGCAGGGCGGGATTGATCTGGAGATCACGGTTGCCGAGAAATCCACGTCCCCGGGCGGTACCATTCACACGGAGTACACCGGCGGATTTGTCGTCGAAGGTGGGCCGGACTGTTATTTTGCAGAAAAACCGTATGCCGGTATGCTGATCAAAGAGCTCGGTATTGCGGACAGGGTTATCGGCACGAACAGCAAGAACCAGGGGACCTCTGTGCTGTGGCACGGGAAGCTGTACAAGCTGCCCGAGGGAGTCGTCCTGATGATTCCCACAAAATTTACTCCGTTCGTCACAAGTTCCCTGTTTTCATTGGCCGGGAAGATACGCATGGGTATGGATCTGCTGATACCAAAACGGACGGACGGTGTTGATGAAAGTCTTGCCGAATTTACCATCCGCCGGCTGGGAAGGGAGGCCCTCGACAGGATTGCCGAGCCCCTGGTAGCGGGGGTTCATGCCGGAGATCCTGACACCATGAGTGTACGCAGCAGTTTCCCGCGGTTTGTCGATATGGAACAGAAGTACGGAAGCCTGATACGGGGCATGATCAGTGCCCGGCGAGCCATGCAGCGCCGCCGTACGGCCGGTTCAGGCGCCATGTTTATGACGATGAAAAACGGTCTGCAGGACCTGATCAATACCCTGCAGCAGCAATCATCCCAGGTGCAGTTCAAGACGGGGGTCGAGGCGCAGTCCATCATGCGTACGCACCGGAGCGGGGAGCCTGCCTACGTGGTGACGCTTTCCAGCGGAGAGCAATTGAAGGCAGACGGCGTTATCCTTGCAGTGCCCGCCTACGTATCGGCCGGGCTCATCGCTTCCCTGTCCGGGGATCTTGGCATGCTGCTGCACTCAATTCCCTATGTGTCCACGGCAACCGTATCCCTGGCATACAGGAAAGACTCGTTCGGGACAGCCCTGAAAGGCTTTGGTTTCGTTGTACCGAAGAAAGAAAACAGGCGCATTATGGCAGCGACGTGGACGAGTTCGAAATTTTCCTATCGTGCCCCGGATGATGCTGTGCTGATACGGTTGTTCGTCGGAGGTGCCGCCCACGGGGACATGGTCTTTCTACCGGACCGGGAGATTACCGATATGGTAAAATCAGAACTCAACGATATCCTCGGTGTTTCGGCCGAGCCTCTGTTGGTGCGTATCTACCGCTGGAACAGGGCCATGCCCCAGTATACCATAGGCCACGAATCGAGAGTCAAAACGATCGAACAGATGATCACCGGCCTGGGCAATATCCAGCTTTGCGGGAGTGCATACCACGGTATCGGCATCAGCGACTGCATCAACAGCGGGAACACAGCCGCACAGAGTGTATTGAAAGGGCTGTTCGGTTAGCCGGATACGTATACCGGGGGAATGTGCGTATCTGCCCCATCCTGCGTCGACCGGGACAGGGGCACGGTACCCTGTCAAACCCTTCTGCGGTGCCGGGGGTACTCTCTCGATGAATCCTTGACATTTTAGCGTGTGCGAATAAAAGAGGTTTAAATTTCGTGTAGGTATTACACGGACAGGGACAAAATTATGGATTTCATGTCTACAGCCTACTATGATGTGCGGAAGATTATAAAATTTCTAAAGATTTTCGCATTGGTTGCGGGCCCGGGTATCATTGTTATGGTTGCGGACAACGATGCCGGCGGCATAACGACCTATGCAGTGACCGGGGCACAAACCGGGTATAGCCTGCTGTGGTTCATGGTCCTGATGGGACCTGTTGCATACTATGTTCAGGAGATGACCGTCCGTCTTGGTGCGGTGACCAAACGCGGACACGCCGAGGCGATCTTTTATTCATTCGGATCGTTCTGGGGATGGTTTTCCCTGCTGGACCTTATCCTGACTGACTGGATGACCATGATCACCGAATTCATCGGTATGACTGCCGCCCTGAGTATCTTTGGCGTGTCACCTGTGGTCACGGTGCTGATCTGCTGGGGGATCATGGGTTTTATGGTCATGCAGGGACACTATTGGACATGGGAAAAACTCACCTTGCTTTTCTGCGCTGTGAACATGATCTACATTCCTGCAGCATTTATGATCCACCCTTCGCTCAACGAGGTGTTTCACGGTTTCATTCCGCACCTGCCTGCCGGTGGATTCACGGGCAGCCTGTTCTTTCTGCTCATGGCGAACATCGGAACAACCATTGCGCCGTGGATGCTTTTTTTTCAGCAGAGTACGGTTGTCGATAAGGGCATGCAGGAGAAGGATATCCTGTGGGGTAAACTCGACACGCTGGCAGGATCCCTGCTGACCGTCGTCGCAGCGGTCGTTGTCATCATTGTGGCCGGCAAGGTGTTGTTCGGCCAAAACATACAGAGTGCGGCACAGGCGGCCATTGCGCTCATGCCCGTGAACAAGTACGTCGGTACCTTTGTTGCCATCGGGCTTTTTGACGCAGGCCTGCTCGGGGCCGTCTGTATCTCGCTTGCCAGTTCATGGGCATTCGGCGAGGTCTTCGGCTGGGCCCATTCGCTGAACCACAAGGTGCGGGAGGCGAAGTGGTTTTATGCGTATTACTTTTTCGATCTTTTACTCGCAGGTACCGTGACCCTGATACCGCATGCACCGCTCGTTCTGATCACCCTGTTTGTGCAGGTTGCAGCAACCGTGCTGCTGCCGGCCGCACTGGTTTTCCTGATTATCCTGTTGAACAACGAGGAGATCATGGGAAAGTACAAAAACAACAGGCTCGAAAACATCATTAATATATCGATTGTCATAGGCCTGATCGTGATATCCACGGGCTACAGCCTGACGATTGTGTTTCCCACGTTGATCAAATAGGCGGGATGAGGCATGAAAAAAATATTCAACATCTTCCGTGGGTTCTTTACGGCGGTGCGCGATGTGAACAGGAAATACAAACAACCCCATATCAGGATGACCCGCACGATTTCCTTTGCGCTGTTCATGCTTCGGCTGTATCTGTTTTTTATCGTGGCGATTCTGTTGTACAAGTTTATCTCCATAGCAACGGGACGCGGATTGGGAGGTGTGCCATGAACCAGGCAATGCATCCGGTGCCTGAGAGCGGCCAGTCTTTTTTTCTGAGCGAGCTGGTGGGTGCGAAAATCCTCCGTAATGAAAAAAAGATCGGCCGACTGAAAGATTTCATCATCAAGGAGATGGGAGGGCTTCCGCAGGTGACACACCTCTACATCGCCCTGCCCTTCGGCATCAACGCGGTGGTTCCCTGGGACACCGTCGTTGCCGTACGTACACGCGAAAAACATATCATGGTCCGCGAAGATATCTCGGCCTATAAGGGAGAGCCGTGGAGCAATGCCGTGATGCTCAAGGATCATATCCTTGATAAGAAGGCCATCGATCTGAAAGGGCGGGACCTCGAGATCGTGTATGATGTCAGGCTCGCGGTACGGGACGGCATGCTGTACGTCACGGACGTGGATTTGAGCCGCTACGGGCTGTTACGCCGTATTCATCTGACGAAGCTTGCGGATTTCATCTATAACCTGGCAAAAAACATCCAGGATCAAACAGTGTCATGGAAATACATCCAGCCCCTGCCCGAGCGGATCGGCCGCTTCCAGGGGGACATCAAGCTCAACATCCTGAAAGAAAAGCTCAAGGACATGCACCCGGCGGACCTTGCAGACATCCTGGAAGAGATGGACCCGACCCAGCGTGTTCAGATCTTCGAGAAGCTCGATCCCGAGCAGGCGTCCGATACCCTGGAAGAGATCGACCCCGAAGCACAGCGCGATCTGGTGGAATCGCTGAAGATCGAAAAGATTGCGCAGCTTGTGGATGAAATGACCACGGGACAGGCAGCCGATTTTCTCTCGGTGTTGTCGGTAGCAGAGGCGGACTCGATCCTGAAGCGGTTGAATCCGGACAATGCGCGCAAGATACGCACAATCGTCGAACATCACGAAGAAAATATCCTGGATTTTGCGACGCAGGACTTTATTGCGTTTTCACCGGATGTGACCGTGGAGCAGGTACAGGAGCAGTACCGGTATGCGGCCAGGGGAAAAGACGTGGTCATGTACCTGTACATCATCGATCAGGACCGGCACCTTCTCGGGGTCCTCGATATCAAGGAACTGCTCATCGCACAGGAGCGCGCCTATCTCAAGGACGTGATGGTACGCAGCGTCATCGCTTTGCCGCATAACAGCACCCTGCGAAAGGCATCGGAATTTTTCACACGCTATAATTTCCGGGCGCTCCCGGTAACCGATCCGGACAACAAGATCCTGGGCGTCGTCACCTACCGGGATATCATGGGTCTGCGGCACCGCTACATAGAGTGATTCCCGTTACCGGACGGATCGGAGCAAGCATTTGACAAGCCGTGGTGATTTCTTTATATACAAGTGAAACAGAAAAAGGGGGACGTTGATGATTAAAATCCTGCTGGTTGATGATATGAGGAATTTTCTTGATCTTGAGGTTTCTTTCCTGAGAAGGGCTGAGTCGCGGATCATAACGGCAAAAGACGGTGCGGAGGCATTGAAACTCGCCAAGATAGAAAAACCGGATATCATCCTGCTCGACCTGGAAATGCCGAAGATGAACGGTATCGAATGCTGCAGAATCATCAAGAGCGATCCCGCCCTCCGGAAGATCCCGGTAATCATGGTCACGTCAACCGAGAAAAGGGCCGAGTCGATCAAGGCGGGGTGTGACGATTTTGTCCGCAAGCCCATCAATGAATCCGCTTTTCTCGAGGAGATAAAAAAGTTCGTGAGCATGAAGGTGCGGAAGGAAGACCGTTACGACATCTCCGTCGAGGTCAAATACACGTACAAGGACAAAACGGTGTCCGCATTTTCAAAAGACATGAGCTACTCCGGCCTTTCCATCATTACCAAGGACAGTATTCCTCTCAACACGCTGTTGAGTATGAACCTTCTCCTGCCGTTCGACAGCAAGATTGAGACCCACAAGTGCAAGGCCAAGGTCATGAGGTCCTTTAAAGAGGAGACAGCCGACCGTGTGGTCAACGGGCTCGGTCTCGAACTCGTCGAGGCTTCCTCGAAGACACTGAGCGCCATAAAGGTATTTATCGACAGTAAGGCGTGAACGGTACGCCCGCGGCGTGGTTGTGCTCAACCGGCAGTGTGCGGCAGATCCGACAGAGGACAGCGGTCGCACAGCGGCCTGGTCCTGCAAAATGTTTTTGCAAGTTCAACGATGAGAGCATGGTACTCGTTGAAGGTTTCCACGGTGTGTTCGAGCGTATCCATAAATAAGTCCTGCAGCTCGTCGTACCCCGATTCTTCACCGATAAACCCATGGCGGGAAAACACCCGGTGCGTGTAGCTGTCAACGACGAAGACGGGCTTATGGCATGCGTACAGCAGAATGCTGTCCGCCGTCTCTTTCCCTATGCCGTTGATGGCAAGAAGTTCGTTTCTCAATGCTCCGGTTTCTTGTTTGCACAGCTGTGCAAGGTCCCCGCCGTAGTTTTCAACGATGGTTTTCACCATGCTTTTCAGCCGTTTCGCTTTCTGATTATAAAAGCCTGAAGGTCTGATAAGCTTCGCGATCACCGGAACCGGTTCCCGGTATATTTTTTCCGGGGACAACATCCGGGCCTGCTTCAAATTCGCGATCGCTTTTTCAACATTTGTCCACGCCGTGTTCTGGGTCAATATAGCTCCGACCACGACTTCGAAGGGGGTGTCCGCCGGCCACCAGTGCCTGGAGCCGAACCGCTGGTACAAGACCTCATAGATATACTCGAGATGGACTTTTTTTGAAGTACTCATGGGCAGGGCAAGGGCCGCGGCAGTGTTCTTAACGGCAGATCCACTGTCATTGGTTGAATCTGAAAAACTCGTTACCGTGCTGGGCGTTGACCTGGGATGCTGTCTGAGAGGGCTGTGTTCCCGCGACAAATGCATCAAAGCGTGCATTGGGATCGTCGGGTTTTGCGAGTAACCCGGTTTTTCTGTCTATCCGTGCGAAGACAACTCCGGGGGGTATGGGAAAATCGGTGTCCGGATACGCGGTTACAGCAGATTTCATAAAATGAAGCCATATCGGAGCTGCAGCATCGCCTCCGACTTCTCCCTTGCCGAGGCTCCTGTTATTATCAAATCCGACCCAGACGCCGGCAAGAAGATGCGGGGTGAAACCGATGAACCATGCATCCCGGTTGTCCTCCGTTGTCCCGGTTTTGCCGCCCGCGGGTTCACCGAGGGCATTTGCCCGCCAGCCTGTGCCGTGCTCAACGACATTTCTGAGCATACTGATCATCACATAGGCCGTCGCGGGAGACATGACGCTGATGGTGGTGGATGTCTGCGACGTGCCGCTCATCGTTTGAGACGACGTAACGGTCATGGACGTGGCCGTCAGGGTCGTTGAAGAGATGGCGTTGTAAAAATGGATACTGTGCGGTGCGACCTGATCGTTTTCAAGGACGGTTCCATCCCGGTCAACAACCTTCTCTAGATAATAGGACGGGACCAGGGTCCCGTAGTTGGGGAATACATTGTACGCAGAAACAAGATCGAGGAGGCTGAGGTCGCAGGATCCGAGGGCGAGCGTGAGATTCTTGGGCAGGGATTCGGTTATCCCCAGTTTTTTGGCAAAGCCGATCGCATAATCCATACCAATCGCATTCAGCAGCCGTATGGACGGGTTGTTCTTGGAGTGCGTTATTGCATCTTCCAGGGTAACGGGTCCCGTAAAGGTTTTATCGTAATTCCTCGGTTTCCAGACCGTTGGCGTGGTCGGCGTTGTTCCGGTTTCCGTGGTGCCGGTTGTGGTGTCCGTGTATTGATACACGACGGGCGTATCGAGGATAATCGATGCCGGTGTGTATCCTTTTTGGAGCGCAGCAGCATAGTAGATCGGTTTGAATGCAGAACCGACCTGGCGCTGTGCCTGGACCGCGTGGTTATACTGCGACTGCGCGAAGCTGTAGCCTCCCACCAAGGCCCTGATTGCCCCGGTTGAGACATCGAGAGCAACAAGTGCTCCCTGGATCTGCGGCCGGGTTTCGAGGGAAAACTCTGTAACGTTCTTATGCTTCGCAATCATTTTGACCAGGATGACGTCGCCGCTCTGCAGGACCTTGTGCGGATCCGTCACAGGCGGGTACCATGCATCGGGATTGAATGGGTGCGCCCAACTCATGGTGGATGCCGGGATGATGCCCTTCTCGCCCCCTACATTTATATCAACACCCTTGTTCGACGGCAAAAAGCCAGTAACGACTGCATGGTACAGGGTAGCCGGTTTTATGACGTATTGAACAGGGATGCTGCGGTCATTGGTCATGCCCGGAGTCAGGAGGTAGTAGTCCGGGTACTCGGCAAGTTCGGTGTTCCTGACCTGTTGGATGAAATTCTGTATGTCTTGTGCGCCGGTCAGGTGTTGTTCGGGCCCCGCGTATCCCTGCCGTTTGGTGATTTTAATGAGCCCGTCTTTCAGTGCCGCATTGGCTGCTTTCTGCATCATGGGGTCTATGGTGGTGTACACCTTGAGTCCCTGTTCAAGAACAGTGTCCTGACCGTATTTACTGTACAACTGCTGTTTTAACATCTCCATAAAATAGGGAGCTATATCTTTGGGTGTATACCCGTTGTTTAAATAAATTTTGAGCGGTTGTTTGTATGCAATATCCGCTTCTGCCTTTGTTATATAGCCCTGGTCAGCCATCCTGCTGAGGACGTATTTCTGGCGCAGTTTTGCCCTTCGGGGAGAATTAACCGGGGA
>JAJYYW010000034.1 GCA_021800575.1 bacterium | reverse complement strand
AAAGTGGTTTAGGGGCTTTTTCTCGATGGGATCGCGGTTCAGGGCGCTGATCGTGGTATAGGTTTGCGCGGTGAGGACGCCGCCCTGGTTGCTCCGGATGCCGCAGACACCCCGGTGCCCGTCGGCGATGAGACAGTTGTACGGACACAGCACGCACCGCACCCTGCCGCCTGGTTCTGGCACCGAGTATTTTGCCGGTATCTTCATAGTATCCTCCTCCGGGGAATGCTGGAACAAAATCCCGCGCTGGATGCGCGGCCTGCCGCGGATATGCCGATGACCCCGGCCGGGTGGTCCGCTGGTTCAGTGGTCTTTCCAGGGGTTGCTTCCCCGCTGCTCCCCCTGCAATGACCGCGCGCCACAGCCTCTGTTCAATGAATACCACAACCCCCGGCGGCGTTCCACAAAATCAGGCGCAAAGCCCGGGGGACAAGACGTCCTGTTGATTGCTTTAAAACAAAAAACGTGCTCATATTCGGGGTAATAAAAGGAATCGAGGTTACCCATGGAGTACGAAGCAGTCATAGGGCTTGAGGTACATGCGCAATTGAAAACCGCGACGAAAACCTTTTGCGGTTGTTCGACGGTCTTTGCCCTCCAGCCGAATATAAATGTCTGTCCTGTGTGTCTCGGGATGCCGGGTGTCCTGCCGGTGCTCAACAGGAAGATCGTCCTGTACGCGTGCATGCTCTCGATGGCAGTCGGCGGCAGCATATCCCGGCGCAGCGGGTTTGCCCGGAAAAACTACTTTTACCCGGACCTCCCCAAGGGCTACCAGATCTCCCAGTACGACCTCCCCATCAACAAGAACGGTATCATCAGAATACCGTCGGACGGCAAAACCCGTGATATCCGGCTCAACCGTATCCATATTGAGGAGGACGCGGGCAAGCTTATGCACAACCACGACGGTACGAGTTTTGTCGATTTCAACAGGTCCGGGATACCGCTGCTCGAGATCGTGTCCGAGCCGGACATGGCAACCCCGGATGAGGCAGTGGCATACCTGAAGAAGCTCAGGACCATCCTCCTGTACCTCGGTATCTGCGACGGCAACATGGAGGAAGGATCACTGCGCTGTGATGCCAACGTTTCTGTGCGGCCCCGGGGCACGGACGGGCTCGGCGTGAAGACCGAGCTGAAAAACATGAACTCCTTCAGGTTTATCCATAAGGCGCTTGAGTACGAGATACAGCGCCAGATCGACGTCCTCGGGGACGGCGGAACGATCGTGCAGGAGACGAGGCTGTGGGACGAGGCAGAGGGTGTGACAAAATCCATGCGTTCCAAGGAGGAGGCACACGATTACCGCTATTTCCCGGAACCGGACCTCCTCACCCTCGAGGTGGACGACGCACTCCTTGCGGAGGCACGCAGCAGCGTGCCGGAGCTGCCGGATGCCCGGACAGGCAGGTTTGTGGGCAGCTACGGTCTTCCGCCGTACGATGCGGAGGTCCTGACCGCGTCCAGGGACCTGGCAGATTACTTCGAGGCAGCGGTAAATGCGTTCAACAAGCCCAAACAAATCAGCAACTGGATCATGAGCGAGATGCTGCGGTTCATCAAGGACATCGATACCGGGGTGAAGCCGTTCAGGGTCACCCCTGCGCAGACGGCGAAGCTTTTGGGCCTCGTGGAAAACGGCACCATCAGCGGAAAGATTGCAAAGACGGTGTATGAAAACATGGTGGAAACAGGCAAGGACCCGGAGGTCCTGATCAAAGACCTGGGGCTCGAGCAGATCTCCGATGATACGGCACTGCGGCAGATCATCCAGTCGGTCATGGGCAACAACAGCAAGGAAGTAGAGCAGTACCGTGCAGGGAAGGAAAAGGTGTTCGGTTTCTTTGTAGGGCAGGTCATGAAGGCGACCGGGGGCAAGGCGAACCCGGGCCTGGTCAATGACCTGCTGAAGAAAATGTTAAAAGAGGGAAACGTATGAAGGTAAAAAAAGTTGTAACCTATACCGGAATCTCACTGGTTGTCATCATTGCGGTCCTACTGATACTGCCGTTTGTCATCAACCTGGACACGTACATCCCGCAGATAACGAGCTCTGCAAGCAAGGCCATCGGCAGGCAGGTCTCGATCAGCCACCTGCGGCTCACCATCCTCAGCGGGCTCGGCGTCGAACTGAAGGGCGTCACCGTACAGGAAAAGGTCCCAGCGAAGGCGCCCTTTATTTCGGTCAAAGATATCAGCGTGGGCGTCAACCTCCTGCCCCTGCTGAAAAAGGAGATATCCGTCAGCAAGGTGGTGCTCGACAAGCCGGATATCAACATCATCCGCTATGCGAACGGAACCTATAACTTCTCAGACCTCCTGCAAAAGCCTGCGCCGCAAAAGCCGGAACAGTCCACGCAGGCGAAGCCCGCCGCGTCGTCCGGCATACCGGCAGGATTTTCCCTCGACAAGCTCGAAATCGCGGACGGGACCGTTACCATGACGGACAGCGGGCATGGGAAACAGAAGCAGTACGGGCTCAACCACATCAACCTCGGGGTGTACGGATTCAATGTCAGGAAGGCGTTCCGGGTATCGCTCGGGGTTTCATTCAATAATTTGAAGGACGCCCGTCTCGATGTCCACGGGGACGTGGGACCTACCGGCAGGCAGATCTCCGTGGAGCACCTGCCGCTCAACCTGACCATCCTGCTCAAGCACATCGACATACCATACGTGATGGCGCTTGCAGGGGTCAAGGGACAGCCGCTGAGTGCCGGGACCCTCGATGTCGACGAAAGGCTCAGCTCGAAACCGTCCGGCAGCATGGACATCAAAGGAAAGATACAGCTTGCGGGCCTTGCGCTGACCAACGGCACGATCAGTCCGTTTTCCATCACCAACGCACTGCAGTTCGTTCCCGCGGAAAAGGTCCTCGCTATCGAGGATGTCACCCTGAAGTCCGACGGCATCAACATCGGTCTTACGGGGAAAACGAACATCGCGACCAAGGCGATCGATATCAAGATGGCTTCCCGGGAGCTGTCCTTAGAAAAGCTCATGGCCTTTTACAGCCCCCTGGAAAACGCTCTGCCGCCGTCTGCGCAGATCAGCGGGGATGCCGGCATAACCACAACCGTGCGTACGAGCGGCGCGGTCATGGCGGTCAACGGGATCATCGATCTTGCCCGGGCAAAGATCCAGTACGGTACGACGTTCGTCAAACCGGACGGGATCCCCCTGAGCCTGTCGTATGACATCGCTCAGCGCAAAACGACGCTGGACATCAAAAACATACGGCTCATCCTCGATAAGCTTGCCCTGAACGCAGCAGGCACCGTGTTCACGTCCGGCGACATGAACGCATCCATCACCCTTGCGACCAACAGTGTCCCCCTGCAGTCCCTGGAGGACGTGATCCCCCTGGTCAAGTCATACCACGCCGCCGGGAGCTTTGTCCTCACGGCGTCGGCAAAAGGGGCCTTGAAAAAACCGAAACAGCTTGCGGTGCAGGGAAGACTGCAGGTCAACAACGTGTCCGCGTCCATCAGTTCCCTGCCCAAGCCGCTGAGGACGTTCGACATGGACACCCTGTTTACGCGCAACAGCGTCACGATCAAATCGCTGTTCGTGCAGATCGGCAAATCCGAGGTGCACGGGAACGGGACTATCGAGGATTTCTCGGCGCCGCGGGGCAGGCTTACCCTGACCTCTCCGTACCTCAATGTGGACGAGCTCATGCCGCCCTCGAAGACCGGTGCGAAACAGGAGACAACACAACCAGCGCCGGCAGTAGCGGGAACGCAGCAGGCACAGCCGTCGCTCGTGGATACGGCAGACATCACCGTGTCCGCCCGGGTGCAGAAGGGGATCGTGAGAAAAGCGCAGTTTACGGATCTGGTCCTGCTTGCCCGGCTGGTGAAAGGAACTCTGTTCCTCAACACGTTTGATGTGCGGGCGTTCTCCGGTCTCATCGCCGCGAACGGTACGGTGGGCATAAGCGGGCAGCAGCCCTACAACCTGAAGCTCAGGACCAGCGGCCTCAATCTCGGAGACATGCTCAACACGATGACCACCTACAAGGACGTCATGACCGGCAGGCTCGGCTCGGACATCGCGCTCAACGGCAATGCCAAGGACCTTAAGAAATCGGTTTCGGGCAAGGGCGTCATGACCGTGACCGATGGCGAGATAAAAACATTTTCCCTGCTGTCGAAGCTCACCTCGATAGCGAACCTGATCAACGTCGGGTCCGGCGGAACGACCAAGATCCAGACCATGCGGATGACCGCGGTCATCGACCACGGCAAGGTGACGACCAACGATCTGAAACTGAACAGCAATGACTGCACGGTCACGGCACAGGGGTATTTCGATCTTGACTCGAACCTCAACTACCACGGCACCGGCATCCTTTCCCGCAGCATTTCCGGCAGGGTGGGAGGGACGGCAGGGCAGCTCATCAAGAACCAGCAGGGCGAGGTGGAGATACCGTTTATCCTGACCGGCGATATCCGGCGGCCGGCGTTCAGTCTCGATGCCCAGGCGTACCAGCAGCGGTTGAAAGAGGCTGCGAAGAAACAGGTCATCCAGCAGCTCAACCAGCAGCTCAATAAGGAGCTCAAGACGAACAAGTCCATCCAGCAGATCCAGCAGAATAAGAACCTTCAGCAGATGGAAAACCAGGGCAAAAAAGCGATCCAGCAGCTGTTCCACTGACATGGCATTCTCTACCCTCATCCCCCAAAAGGATCACCTGCTTCTGCTGGATCAGCGGCTGTTACCCGGCAAGACCCGCTACATCAAGGTCCGGACATACCGGGATGCATACGACGGCATCAGGCACATGGCCGTGCGCGGTGCACCGGCAATCGGTGTCACCGCGGCGTTCGGCGTGTGGCTGGGTGCACGGACGATCAGGACTACCGATCCGCGCAGGTACCTGGCTGAGCTGGAACGGATGTGCAGGCACATCGTCAGCGCGCGCCCGACGGCGCATAACCTGTCGTGGGCCGTGAACAGGATGCTCAGCGTTGCCCGCTCGGGACGGTATGCCCCGTCCGCCACAGCGGCCGCACTGTACCGGGAGGCGGTCCGCATGTACCACGAGGACATCGATGCAAACCGGAAGATGGGCGACTACGGAGCACGGCTTATCCGGAACAACTGGACCGTACTGACGCACTGCAATGCCGGCGCGCTCGCGACGGCGGGCTACGGCACTGCACTCGGTGTTCTGCGCTCGGCAAAGGATGCGGGTAAGCACATCCGGATCTTTGCAGACGAGACACGGCCGTTTCTGCAGGGAGCACGGCTGACCGCGTGGGAGCTTCAGCAGGACGGCTTCGACGTTACGCTCATCACGGACAACATGGCAGGATGGATGATGCAGCAGGGACTGATCAACGCCTGCGTCGTCGGTGCGGACCGGATTGCGGCGAACGGGGACGTTGCAAACAAGATCGGCACCTACAGCGTTGCGGTGCTGGCACGCGTCCACGGTATACCGTTTTATGTCGCCGCGCCCTCCTCGACGTTCGATCCTACGATCGCCTCGGGCAGCGGGATCGTCATCGAGGAACGCCCGGTGCACGAGGTCATGACCATCGCAGGCCGGCAGATAGCACCCGATGGCATCAAGGTGCGCAACCCGGCGTTTGACGTGACCCCGGCGAAGTACGTCACGGGCATCATAACGGAAAAGGGCGTTATTGTTCCGCCGTACAAAAAAGGCATCCGGGCCCTGCTCGGATAACGTGCGGTGGTACTCCGCTGCAGGGATACCACAAAGGAGGATGTATGGATTTTGAAGTGTCTGAGAAGATGAAGGTTATCCTCGGCATGATCACCGAATTCGTCGACAAGGAACTCATACCGCTCGAACCGGAGTTCGTGAGCACCAGCATCAAAAACATGATGCCGGTGCTCAGGGAAAAACGGCAGATGGTCAAGAAGATGGAGCTGTGGGCGCCCAACCAGCCTACGGAGTACGGCGGGATGGGGCTGGACCTCGTGGAGCACGCCCTGGTTTCTGAGGCGCTCGGCAGATCGCCACTGGGCCACTACGTGTTCGGCTGCCAGGCGCCCGACGCAGGGAACATGGAAATCCTGTACCTGCACGGTACGCAGGAGCAGAAACAGCGTTACCTCAAGCCGCTCGCCGCGGGCGACATCAGGAGCTGTTTCAGCATGACCGAGCCCGAGATGGCAGGTTCGAACCCGGTCATGCTCGAGACCACCGCGGTCAAGGACGGCGACGAGTACGTGATCAACGGCCAGAAGTGGTTCTCCACGGCTGCGGACGGCGCGGCATTCACCATCGTTATGGCGATCACCAACCCGGACCAGCACCCGTACATGCGCGCGAGCATGATCATCGTGCCGACGGATACGAAGGGCTACCGCCTCGTGCGGAACATCCCGGTCATGGGGCACACCGGGGAGGATTATTTTTCCCACGGCGAGGTGTCGTTCCAGTCGTGCAGGGTGCCGCAGAAAAACCTCCTCGGCCCCGAGGGCATGGGCTTTGTGATCGCGCAGGAGCGGCTGGGCCCCGGCAGGATCCACCACTGCATGCGCTGGATCGGCATCTGCAACCGGGCCTTCGACCTGATGTGCTCCCGGGCGTCCAAACGGGTCATGTCCCCGGACGGCAAGACCCTTGCCACCAAGCAGATCGTGCAGGAGTGGATCGCGGATTCCGCGGCCGAGATCAGCGCCGCGAAGCTCATGGTGCTCAACGCTGCCTGGAAGATAGAGAAGCTCGGACAGAAGGAGGCGCGTGACGACGTTTCGTTCATCAAGTTCTATGTTGCCGGGGTGCTCCAGCGTGTCGTTGACCGGGCACTCCAGGTGCACGGCGGCCTGGGCATGACGGACGATACGATCCTCGCGTTCTTCTACCGGCACGAACGTGCGGCCAGGATCTACGACGGCGCCGACGAGGTGCACAAGATGGCCGTCGCCCGGCGCATCCTGAAGGCCTACGAGGGCCGGGACATCCGATAGGGCGCGGCTGGTATGGACCTGACGGACAAATCACGCACGGTACGCGAGGGGGAACAGTTCGATATCCCGGGTGTGGAACGGTTCCTCAAGCAGAGCATACCCGGCCTGCGCGGGGACCTCGCCGTTGAGCAGTTCCCGAGCGGGTACTCCAATCTTACCTACCTGATCAGGGTGGGGGATACGGAGCTCGTCCTGCGGCGTCCGCCCTTTGGCACCAAGGCAAAAACAGCGCACGATATGAAGCGGGAGTACACGATCCTGCAGGCGCTCACCCCCGTGTTTCCGTACTGTCCGAAGCCGCTCGTCTACACAGAGGACGCCTCGGTCATGGGGTGCCCGTTCTACGTGATGGAACGCATCCGCGGCATTATCCTGCGGCGGGACCTGCCGCCGGGACTTGCCGTGACGCCCGGGGATGCGCACAAACTGTGCGAGCGCCTCATCGACGTCCAGCTCGAGCTGCACGCGCTCGATTACCAAGCGATCGGGCTCGCGGATTTCGGCAGGCCGGAGGGTTATGTGAAGCGCCAGATCGACGGCTGGTCCCAGCGCTACCGGAACGCGCGCACCGACGACGCGCCGGACTTCGAACCCGTGATGCAGTGGCTCCAGGAGAAGATGCCGCGCGAGACAGACAGGCCCTGCATCATCCACAATGATTTTAAGTTCGATAACGTCGTCCTTTCCCCGGATGACCCGCTCAGGATCATCGGGGTGCTCGACTGGGAGATGGCGACGATCGGCGACCCGCTCATGGACCTCGGCAGCTCGCTTGCCTACTGGATCCAGGCAGACGACCCGCCTGAGTTTCAGGCGATACGCATGATGCCCACGGACATCCCCGGTGCTATGACCCGGTCCGAAATGATCGCCCGGTATGCACAACGTTCCGGGCTGCAGATACACACGTTCGATTTCTACTACTGCTTCGGGTTGTTCCGGCTCGCCGGCATTGCCCAGCAGATATACTACCGGTATTATCACCGGCAGACCAGGGACGACCGGTTCGCCCTGCTGATCTTTGCCGTCAAGGCCCTCGAAGGGGCCGCGATGCGGGTCATCAATAACGCATCCCTGTAGAAGCCGTCGGGGAACGCTGTCCGGCACAGCGCTCCGGTGCACGGTGCTTATGATCCAGGGGACGGGGCAGACGGCGTGGACAACCGTTCAGATCTTGATGTGCAGAACCGGCATGCCCAGCCGTTGCCGCCGGCTCTCGCCGTTGAACAGGGACCCTTTCCGCACCGGCACATCACCGCGCTCGCCCTCGTGCTGTGCCTGGAGATTTGCGGGCAGGCTCGCACCATGCTGGATCGTGTGCTTGCCGTACTTCTGCGAAACACGGTCAAGGCTCTCGTAGATCTTCGAGATCTTCGCTCTGCCCGCCGTGTCGTCGAACAGGCTGTACTGGGTCCTGTCCTCAGGGACCAGTCCCGCCAATACAACGCCGGTTTGCCGGTACAGCCCGCCCGGCTCGAAGACGCGCGCAAAACCTGTTCTCAACAGCTCGATGAGCTCAAGGGGGTACGAGCTCGGCTTATGCAGCTTGATCTCAACGCCGCGGCTGGTGAAATCCTGTTTTCTCAGAAACACGACAAGCCGGGTGGCGGCGAGCCGGTATCTGCGCGCCTTGATGCAGGCGTTCTCGAGGTTCTTGGAGAGCTGGGCAAAGACAAACGGTTCGTCGGTCGAGGCAGGGGTAAAGGTCCTGGCCTTGCTGATGGATTGGTAGTTGTCCTTTGCCTCGGGCACCACGGGGTACACGCTCCTGCCGTTGAGCTCGTGCCATATCTCCCGGTAGGGTTTTGACAGGTATTTTTCAACCCACGCTTGTTCCTGCCGGGCGAACTGGAGGGCGGTGATGATCCCGTGTTTCCCGAGGAACGCGGCCGTATTCGCGCCGATCCCCCAGACCTTCTCAACAGACAGGTCTTCAAGGTACCCGTGGATCTGGTCCCCGGGTATCACGGTCAACCCGTTGGGTTTTTTGTGCTTGGACCCGATCTTTGCAAGCACCTTGCTCAGGCTCACCCCTGCGGACACCGTGATCCCCAGCTCTGCCGCTATGGTTGTCCGGATGCGCTCTGCAATGGATGCGTACGGGCCGTGGAAGCTGCGCCGCAGGCCGGTGAGATCGACAAAGGCTTCGTCGATGCTGTAGGCCTCGACGTCCGGGGAAAAGCGCCGCACGATCTCGAACAGCCTGACCGAAAACAGGCTGTAGGTCTCATAATCCGATGGCAGGATGATGCAGTCCGGGCAGACCTTTTTCACCTCGAACAGACGCATGCCGCGCTGGACGCCTTGCGCCTTAGCCTCGTAGCTTGCGGCTGCGACAATGCCGCGCTCCTTCCC